>CAYJVS010000031.1:6612-10313 GCA_964373635.1 uncultured Gammaproteobacteria bacterium | reverse complement strand
GAACCGGCCACGCCGGCGCGCTGCGCGGCCACCAGGCCGCCCAGCATCAGGCAGGTCATGATGACGAAGCGCAGGATGTTGCGGTACTCCCCCGCCCGGGTTAAACCGACGCGGAGTGCTTCGTAATCGCCGCCGACGTCGATGGTGCCAGTGTCCAGGCTGCCCGCGAAGCCGGAGAAGAGGTTCTTCATCGCCGTGTCGGTAGTGGCGATCGCCAGCCAAAAGAAGAACATCAGGATTGGCCCGACGATGACGTACTTGGAAAACGTCGCCCACCACTCGCGGCTGTAGCGTTCGCCCTGCGGGAAAGCGGCCAGCACGTACGCGAGCGGCGACAGGATGACCAGAATCCACAGCGCCACCACCCGTAGGAGGAACACGACGAGGTACGCCCCGATCACCAGCAGCGCGATGCCGATCAGCAGGGTTGCCAGCGCCAGCGACAGGAAGAGGTTAAACAGTTGCGCCGCATCGGCGCTCGCACCTTCCTGGAAGGCCAGTTGGCTCATCGCGAACAGCTCGCCAATGCCGAACTTGACGTAGAGGTTGCCGGCGGTCACGGCCACCACGGCGTTCGCGAACGTCAGCGTCACCACCTGGGCGGCGTCGATCAGCAGGCCGGCGATGGTCTTGGAAAAGTTGACCAAGATCGCCATCAGCAGGAGCTTGGGCAGCAGCCGCTTGAGGTTGTAGGTCTCGACGCGTAGGATGGTGGCAATCGCGATGGCCAGCAGCACCACCACGAAGAACATGTTGGCAACGTCGCGCACCAGCACCCAGCCGATGTTGACCGTCTCGAAGTGGATGAAGTCGTTGTAGACGATGACCTCGGTCAGCAGCTTGGTGGCCAGCACCGTCAGCTTGCCCAGCAACGCCGCCACCGCCTGGAGGATAAAGCTGAACGCCAGGTAGAGCCAGGACGCCAGGTATTTGAAGATATCGCCAATCATAGTCGACCGTCCCGCCGCTCAGGGCGCGCCAGGTATTGCGTCAAGCGTACGCTTGCCCACGCGCTCAGGCATAGCTCGGCTCCTCCTCCCCTTCGTATTTGTCGTCGCCCCCCTCGCCCGGCAGCGCTCCCGCCGCCTGCGCGGCCGCCTGCTGCTGGCGCGTACGGCGCACCCGCACGGCGTGCTGCCAGACGTAGAGCGCCGAGATCGTCCAGGTCGGCACCGCCCCAAGCAGCGGGATGATCTCGACGGCGGCAGCAAACACCTTGCTTGCCGTCCACCCCAGCCAGCCGATCTCGCTGCCGCGGATGAACAGCCGCGCGCCGAGCATCACCGTGAAGCTGAGGAAATCGAACACCTGGTCAAGCCCAAAGAGCAAGTTGACGTCGAAAATATCGAGCACGTCGTTGGCAATGGAAACCACAATCACCAGCAGGTACGGCCAGTTCTCGTCGCGGGCGGCGGCGGTGAGCTGTCCGCTCAGACGACGGCCGCGTTCCGCGGTTTCCCGCTGTTCCGTGGCAGACATTCGCCGTTCGCCTGGCCGGCCCGGATCCATGCGGCGCACCTCGCGCAAGGCTTGGGCTTGTTCGTGGCGCAGTTGTTGGGCAAACATGCGCTCTTGGTCGGACATACCCTCACCCGGCCTGCGGCCACCCTCTCCGCCCTCACCCCCTCTCCCACGGGGAGAGGGAACGGGGGTGAGGGGTTGGGGTAAGGAGGCAACGTGCGACGCTGCGTCTCCGGCGTTGGCGGGCGTGGCCGGTTCACGACCGCTGATGGACGGAGTTGGTTGCATCGTTGCCCGCGGCGTCGCCCGCGCCGCCTGTTGAAGCCGGCGCAGCTCGCGTTCCTGGGAGCGTTCGCGCTCCCGCGCGTCAGGGGCGGATGTTGGCCTGGGTATAGTTGAGGATTCCATAGTGGCGTGATGCGTGGCTGGCGGTAACCCCACCTCGCCTCCCCCTACGATAAGGGGAGGAATGGGGAGAGGTTACGGGATGCCGCACAGCGAGCGGCCGCGATCGGTGTCGTTGCAGATTCGCACTTTGGCGTTTTGCGGCTTCACCCAGGCATCGTCGGGGCAAGGCTGGCAGGCGCCGTTGGTGATATCCACGTTGGCGAATTTCCCACTGCTGCACCAGCACCAGTTGTCCTGCGTCAGGATGCCGATGGCAAATTCGCAATACTCATCCGGCGGCGTCGCGTTATTACCGTCGGTCGCCCCCGTATCGCAGTTTTGGTCATACCGGTAGGTGTGCGTGAACTGGAACGGATCTCGGGGATCGGGCTTGTCGCGGAAACCGGACGGCCAGGTGTGTTCGCTGGTTTGCAGATCGCGGTTATTCATGTCCCACTTCACCCGCAAAATGCGCAACGGCAGTTGGTTGGTATCGGCTCTCACGTTGAAACTGACGGTGACGCTGGCTTGGCTGACGGCGTAAAAAATCGGCGTTTCGGTGTTTTCCAGCTTGACGTTCAGAATTTCCGGGGACGCGCCGCACCAGTCGCCCTTGCCGGCCGGGTCGTTGACGGGATCTTCGGTGAACTGGCCGGATGGCCGAACGTTGCCCGGACATTGGTTTCCCGGCGGCGTCCAGGCCGACGTTTCCTTACACGTGCCGGAGATTTGACATGCGGCATCCGTGGCACAGCGGCCGTTGGCCACCGCCGAACCGGCCGAGCAGCGGCCGACGCACGTGGCCACTTGCTCGGGGGGCTGGCAAGCACTGTCAGCGGCGCAAAACTTGCCCTGATTAATGCCCGCCGAGCAGAACCCGCCGGTGTTTAACTCCACACATGTTCCAATGCCGGTGCCGTCCGGTTTCGTATTGCACATCCGATCATTAAAACACGCGATGCCGTTCAACCGCGGCGGATAGCCCGCGCCCCCACTGCAACGGCCGTAAATTCGCACCGTATTGCTGCACGTCTCGACCCCTGGACACGCGCGCGTGGCATCGCATGGTTGACCGCTATCGTTAAGATCATTGCCGTCGTCTGACCGGCAACTACCGGTGGCACAAATGGGCTTGGTAACGCACTCGACGTCATTGGTGCAACTAAGCTGGGGCGCGTCGCGTGTCCCTCCGGTAGCGGCGGAATAAGAACAGAACCCTTCAGTCTTGACGCACGACGAAGGGGCGCGTTGATAACTGTCCGCGCATTGCGTGTTGTCGGCGCAGGATTGGCCGTCCAACGGGCCTTCCACGCAGATCTTGTCACCGACGGTGAAGCGTTCGTACGAACGTCCGTTCCAGCGGTAGTCGCCGAAGCTCTGGGTAAACAACCGCTTGATCCGCTCGCGGCCGCCGAGGAAACTGGTGACCGGAACGGTATCATTGGGCAGCCGGCCTTCGGCCTTCAACCAAAGGTCGTAAAACTTGTCAAAGTAGATCTGCCCGGTTTTACCCCCCGGGTACGTCGGGAACACCGGGTTGACGTAGGTACTGGCCTCAATCTTCTCAAAAATCAGCGGAAATTTCGTCGGGTCGCCCACGTAGTCGCGGGAAATCGCGCCAAACGGCGGTTCCAGCGCCTCGCGGCGGTAGTTCAGGCTGGGCACCAAATAATCGGCGGCTTGAAACTCCGGCTGCGTTTCCAGCCGTTCTTGCCAGCCGCGGTTGACCCCGTCGTCGGCCACCACTTGAACCAACCGATTGCACGCGCGCGCCCAGGCCCGCGGGGCGTTCCGCTGTTCGTCTTGCGTCAGCCCGATCGCGGTGCTGGGATCCTCGGGGTTCCAGATCACCC
>CAYJVS010000031.1:2794-6512 GCA_964373635.1 uncultured Gammaproteobacteria bacterium | reverse complement strand
GGCGTCGGCCGCCGCGTTTCCAAAGTCGCGCTCTCGGAACACATATAGAGGGGCTTGGGCAGGTTGTCGCGCCAGCCGCTGATGCCCGTAAACCCGCCGGTCAAGTCATCCACCGGCAGCCAGTTCAAGCACAGGTACGGACTACGCGGATCGCGCTCCACGCAGTAGCCGTACATGCCCGCCAGTTCGCTCCGGCCTTGCAGGTAGCGGCACTCGCTGACGTCAGACAATTCCTGCGCGGACAGCAACCGGTCGGATTTGGGATCGCGCAACGGGTCATTCACGTCCACGATAATGGACTTGGCCGGATTTTCGCCCGTATCCACCGGGCCGGTTGCCCCCCAGCGCGGCGAGTCGCTCCGCGGATACAGCCTACAGGATTCATACACCAGGTCTTTCTCGGCGTTTGGCCCGACTTGCAGCACCGGCTGGCAGACCCCGTCGCGCTTCTCCGGCGAATTGCAGTCAGCGTCTTCCAGGCACGCGCCGCCCACGGCTCCGGCCACGCAGACTTTGCGCTGGGTCATCGCGCCGTAGGGGTAGTACCCTTGGACCAACGTGGTCGGATCCCAGGTGAAGCCGACTTTGGCGTAGCCGGTGTAGCTGGAAACTTGCTCCACGCTGCCGGCGTCAAACTGCAGGGGCTGGGCTTCCTCGGTGGGAAAACTGTTGCAGCGGCCGCTGACCGGATCCAAGCGGTCGCAGCTGGCCAACTGCTGGCAGAAGCTTTGGCGTTCGCCGGTCTGATAGTTGACTTGATTGCGGCTGGAAATGCACTCCAGCCACTTGGCGCAGGTACGGTCCGGCGCGACTTTCACCAAGAGATTGGCATCGCAACTGCCGGGCTGGCACACCCCGCCCGCGCCGCAATCGGGATCCCGCTCGCACGCTTGGCCGCCGCGCGGGCCGCCCACGCATTGTTGGGGCAAGCAGGCTTGGGGCGGTTTGCCGCTCGCGCTGACCCCCGTGCTGTAGCGCAACGCCGGGTCCGAGGTGTCGTTAACCAGAATGCAGCCCTGGGCCGGATCATAGATGCCGTTGCAGGCACCGCGGTCAATGCTTGACGCCAAGTAGGTGTAGGCGCTGGTGGGCTTGACTTCAACATCGTCGTACAGCCCCGGCTGGGAAATTTTAATCGTGACTTGGCGGTCGGGATTTGTCACCACAAAGCGGCCGGTAAAGCGGCGAAACGCGGCGTCGCCGGCGCCGCCGACGGGCATCGTGACGGTGTCGCCGCTTCCGCTCAACACGCCGGCGCGCGCGATGGCGACGGAATGATCAAAATTGGCAAAGACCGCGCGGTTGGAACCGCCGACGGTGGTCAAAACGATCGCCGCGTCGCGCGCCGTGGCTTTGACCCGCGCGGAAACCGTGTACAGCGTCCCGCCCTCCAGCGACACGCTTTGGCGGACCGAGCGATCTCCCGAGCACGCGCCGTGGGGACAATTCGGCGGACTGCCGCACGCTTGTCCGGCGCGAACACCGCCCAGGCATATCGGCTCAACCGATCCGGTGACACGAAGCGCCGAACCGCGGTTTGCCCCGCTTTGGCGCTCGTGTTGAGCCGGGCTGCCGGCCGGAACGGTCCAGGAATTGACCTTGGTGATGCTGCAGCTGGACGGTTCGCAGGGACTGCCGCCGCAGTCGGCGGGCGCGGCGCAAACTTTACTCGGGTCATTGACGCACCGCTTGACGCCGGGGTCGGCCGCCGCGCACTCGCTGTTGAACTGGCAGACGGTCTGACCATCGTGACCGCAGACGCGGAAATAGCCTTCAAAGCCGCTGTTGGGCACCACGCTGACTTGCGCGTCCGAGGTGGGGTCAATGTACGCGGTGCAACTGGCGTATTCGGCTGGGCAAGTTCCGGCCCACGGCCGGCACAGGCCGGCGGAAAGCTCGCACCGCGGAACGCCGGCGGGACCGGCGCAGTCCGTGGGCGTCGCGCAGCGCTTGCCCTCGTCAGTTCCGCCCCGGCAAACCTTGAAACTGCAATCCGCGTCGCTGGAGCACGCGACCCCGGCGACGTCGCCGCCCTGGCAGGTTTTGCCCGGCCGCGGCTGCCCCAAAGCCGTGGCAATGACCGGACAATCGGGAACCGCCGACGAACTCCCGACGGTAAACCATGCAAAGTCCGATCCGCCCCGGATTTGGCGGTACTCGCAGGCGCGGCTCTCGGGCGCGCGAAAGTAAACGGTTCCCTGCTGCTCGGACGTGTACTCTTGGCAGCCAACTTGCGTTTGACTGCAGAGGGCGGTGCCGTAGCGCTCCGGGTCGTTGAGGAAATGAACCGTCTGGTAGCCCCTGACCGCGCCGGCGGCGGAAATCGTGGGCTTGCCGACCGCGGCGCAGCCTTTGGCGGCGGCGGTGCAGCCGGCGTTTTCGCCGACCACGTAGTACGCCAGGGTATCGGCGGGCACCACGGCCTCGGCTTGGGCTTGGCCGGCGTTGAAGGTTTCGGCAAAGGGGCTGGTGGAATTCTGGGTGTCAATGAACTCTTGGCAGCCGACGGAAGAGTCGCGGCAGAGTTTGGCAAAAGATTTCAGGCGCGCGGTTTGGCCGTTGCTTGACGCGTACTCGCGGCAGCCGAGCATGAACCGCGGGGCGTTGGGCGCGGGGAAGCGTTGCGGGTCTAGGGCCGGGTTAGAGTCGCAAACCGCGGGCGTGCGCCAGGAATTTTTGACCAGGTAGTGGTACTGCTGGACTTGTTTGATGCTGATAAAATCAAACGCGGCTGTGCGCGCCGTGCAGGCATCACCCGGCGATTGACAAACGCCGAGGGCCAGGTGCGCATTGGGTGCAACGGTTTGCACCGTGAACGGTTGGCTGGTGAACGCTCCCCACTCGGTGGTCAGACGGCCGTCGGTTACCAAGTTGCACGGCAAGGCCGGATCTGACTGACCGCAGTTGACGCCAGGCAGCCGCGCATCCACGAAGGCAACGCCGGTTGCCGATTTGGCCCAGAACGTGAGCTGGTAGGTTCGACCGGTCCTCAAGAGTGGCCCCAATGTTCCGCAGGCAGTGTCCGCGCCGCGGGCGGTGCATCGCTGGCCGTTTGTGTTGGACAACACGCAGGTATCGCTGGCACTGGCGAAACAGTTGGTATCGCCCGGGTTGACGCACGGGGTGAGGGTGTTGCAGGCCGCGTTGCCCGGCGTGGCAATAACCAGGGTGCCGATGCTTGAACCGGAAAGCGAATGGCCGCCCACGGTGACCGCGTCGCTGGAAATTGCGCCATTATCCCAGCCATCGGCGCTACCGTCTTCAAAGTCGTCGGAAAAAACCGTGCGGACGTTGCCGCCGGTGTTGCCGCGGTACTCGCGGCAGCCGGATTGCGCCGCCGGACAGGATTGGCTTTCACCCGGGATGGCTTGGTAGATGCAATCGTCGCGGACGGTGTAGACGGAATTCAGCACCGGGTTGACCGCGGCGCGGAGCGCGGTACAGGTTGCCTCGGTCATGAAGCATTCACTCCCCCCCACCAGCTGCATGCCGCCGCGGCCCACGCACCCCGTGATGGTCTCCCCGGCATCAACCTGGCCGTTGTTGTTGGCGTCCGCGCCGCACACCCCCCAATACCCGCCGCTGCCCTCGCAGGCGGTTTGGGTTGAATCCAACAAACGGAACGGATGGCAGTCTTCAGCGCAGGCAATGGTTTCCCGCAACAACCGGTAATGCACGTTGCCGTCGGCATCCAGAAGCTCGCGGCAGTTGGGGTTGG
>CAYJVS010000031.1:0-2694 GCA_964373635.1 uncultured Gammaproteobacteria bacterium | reverse complement strand
AGATTGGCCTCGTTGGGAATCCGCACGGTGTCGGGCGTCCCATCACGGTCGCCGTCGCGCAGGTTGTAGGTCTTTAACTGATACCCGCTGACGTCAGACCCCACCCAGGTGTAGTAGGTGCGGCAGACGGTGGCGTCGGGCTTGGTGCACTGGCGCAGGTAGGTGTAGCTGCCCTTGCCCTCGCCGCCGGCCGCGACCTCGTCAAGGTTGGTGAATTCCGAACAGCCGGCGTTCTGGGCCTCGCAGGTTTTTCCCGTGCGGGCGATAAAATACAGAAAGTCTGGCTGCCCCGGATTGGGTTGCGCCTCGGAGAAAAACGTCGCGGTCTGGGAAAACGCGCTGTAATCCACGCAGGCGGCCGGGCACGCGTCGCCCGTCGTGGTGATCGCCGGCAAGGGCGAGTCGCCGTTTACCGGGGTATAGCGCTCGCAACCGACCTCGTCAGCCCGGCAGACCCCGGCGTAGCGGCTGCACGCCGCATGGTCTTTTTGCGGGTCGCCGGTGCAGCCAAGGTACGCGGGCGGTGTTTTGAAATAGCTGACCGGATTGTCCGCGTAATCGGCATAAGCGATGGCGGCGGGCGCGGAACGCGGCGGAACCGGGATAATTTGCGCGCCGTCCAGATCAATGATCGCGCCTGAACGGTCCGAACCCAGCGTGAGCCGGAAATTCGTCAGGCCAACGCCCAAGGTCATCGGTTCAAAGACAAACCGCTGCCAGCTGGCGGTCAACGGCAAGGGACTGGAACAATCCCCTGCATCGGCGGCGAGCGCCGGCTGACGGCAGTCAGCCGCGCGACGGCAACTCTTGGTCGAATCGCCGGTGCACTTGCCCACGCCGTTGAGGATTAACTCCTGGCTGGCGCGATTACCCGCCGCGTTGACGCCGTCAAAAAATACTTTCCAATTATTGTTGGCCGAATCGGCCTTGGCGTAAAGCGAGACTTGATACGTCCGATCAGCCGTCACCAGCCCAAGCGGTCCGGCACTCACATCGTCGAGGTTGACGTTAGAGTCAACAAAATGCACAAAGTTCGCGCCGACCGCGGCATTGTCGGTCTGGCGCGCCACGGTGCCGCCGTTGTTCGTCCAGCCCGGCGGGAGTTGGGAACCGTCGCCGGACCACTCCTCAAAGCTGGAGTTGGGCAGCAGGTTACCGCCGGCGGTTTTCGTCGGCAGCAACGCGCGGCAGCCGTTTTCCTCGGCGCTGCACGTGTTGACGTCGCGATCAAAGAAAATTTTGCTCCCGTCGCGCTCCTCGTCGCCCGGCAAATAGACCGTGACGTCGGCGACGGGACAGGCGCGCTCCAGCCGCACCTCGTCAAACCAGACCGTCCCCACCGGATTGACGCCGGCAACCGCCGCGACCTCCAGCCGCAGCCGAGCGCCGGCCAAGGCCTCGGATGTCTGACAGTGCACGGTCACCCACTCGCCTTTGACCACAGAACTGTCGTCGGTGGCGCAGGCGGTCGTCCCGCCCGCGTTGACGACGGACACCGCGGCCCGGCCAAACTGCAGGGTACTATAGAGGCGCGCCGACAGCGTGTAGGAAAGATTTCCCGGCATGGCGTTGGACAGTGGATCAGACTCGGCCAAAAACTGCGAGCGCGTGCCGTCCGCATCCACGCGGGCGGCAAACGAGCCGGCCGAGGTCTGATTGCCCACGCCGGACGCGCGCTGCCACAATGCCGAACCTCCCGCGACATCGCTGGTGTGCCAGTTAGCGGCAAAGGTGATTAAGCCCGTTGTCGGCGCGAGACTCGCGCTTACCTGCTCAAATCCGCCGTTAGCAACAAAACTTTCGCCCGCGCCGCAACTGGGCACGGTGCAGGCCACGGCCCCGTGGGGAATTTGGCAACTGACGCCGGTGGCCGCATCCGTCGCTTGGCAAGACGCCCCGGCGCACGTTTCCCCCCGCGGGCAGTCGCCGTTCCGCGTGCAGGCCGTCGTACCCGTAATGCTGCAGCGGCCGACTTGCTGGCAGGGCTTGCGCACACGTTCGCTTTGGTCTAAACACGTCCAGACATTGCTGGAGACGTTATAGTCGCGGCAATACCACTGACAGCCAACGGCGTCAGCGCCGCAGCTGCCGGCATCCAAGGTGGTGGCTAAATAGTTGGCCGTCCGTCCCGCGGCGTCCTCAAAGTTCGTGCAACTGTCAAATTGGGCCGGGCACGCGGTGCCGTTGAAACGCCAGATCGGCCGCTCCTGGGTGCACAGTCCGTAGGCGCGGCAGTTGCCTTGGTCATCTTCCAAAATGCAGGCACGAGTGTCCACGCACGAATTTTGGCGCGACACGACGCGGCGCTGAAACTGGTACGACGGCTGCTCGTGCGTGACCGGATCCGGCGGCTTGTTGCGCTGAACAATCGTTTCCTCGCGCACTTGGGAAAGGGCGAGCCGGTCGCTCGGGCCGGTCAGCCGGCAGTAGGTCTCGGGCGCTTTCAGCACCCAGCTGTCGTCCACCAGCCGGTAGAACGGCGAGTCCGGGTCAGGGAAGCCGCGGATGATGTCGTTTAAGCTGTAGACGCGTTTTTGCTGGAGCTGTCCGATGTAGGCGGCCGCCAATTCCCAGCCGACCGGTAAAATCCGGTACTTGCGCAAGATCACGGTCGCGTCGTAAGCGTAGCCGTCGTTGACGTCCGGTTGCGTCCCGGTCCGCGTGTAGCCAAACGTCGCGCCGGGCCCGTCGCCG
>CAYJVS010000030.1:0-10644 GCA_964373635.1 uncultured Gammaproteobacteria bacterium | reverse complement strand
CAGTGTTAATAGCCAATTTTAAAGATCACAGCTGTTTTTCACGCAGGATTTAGGTATTATTATTGCAGTAAAATCACCTTAATCGCTCCATTAATTCTGGTTTGTTTGCCATTGTCCGCACGACGTGATAGCATACCGGCAGTATGACCAAGGCATTAGTGAGGGAAAAAATTATCAGTCTAGAAGCAGAACTTAGTTTGCTTAAAGCCGCCCTTACGGAACGGCCGAATTTCGCATTGGATGAGGCCAATTGGCGCAAGGTGAGAGCAGCGGCGAAGCGGGCGAGGAAGCGTGTCTGGGGTGCGGTGTATGGGTAAACCGCGAGTTTTTCTGGATTCCAGTATCCTGATCACCGCCCTGCTGTCGTCGCGCGGCGGTTCTTTTTATCTCCTCAATCACTCCAAAAGTCTTGTTGCCTTTCAAACTAGCGAGTACGTGCTTGCGGAGGTACGTCGGGTTATTGCGGAGAAATTTCCGCGCCGCCGCGAATTACACGCTCGTCTCTTTTTGCAACTTGGCATCGCGGGCGTTGTGGTCCTGCCGAATCCACCCGAGCGCGAAGTAAAAAAAGTTGGCCAAGCTTATCTCACTTCCGGACGCACCCATTTGGGCCTCCCCGGTTAAATTCAGCGACTACCTCTTGACCCTCGACAATGAATTTTTCCAGGCGTCCATCCGTAGGTTCGCGGTTCGCCATGGCGTTACTATTCTTAAACCGCGAGAATTTATTGCGTCGGTGCGTGGGGGTTTGCCGTCATCCCAGTATTGACCGGCTGTCCTTACGCGTTGCAGGTGTTTACCCCGCACCAAGCCGAGTGAGAATCTGATTCCCGATGAGAGCGAGCCGCAGGCGGTGGCCGCGCGTAATGGGCGCGGTTTTTGTATAATCGCTATCGTGGGCTTTGGTGTGGGGGCAACCACAGTAAGCCCTGCCGTATGCGGGGTTTTGGTTGTCCGTGGTTTGTAGCGTCAGCTAGCTTACAGTAAAATCAAATTGAGGCATTTCAAACTTCTGTTAACCCCCTCTAACTCCCCCTTCGTAAGGGGGAGAAACGGGTTTGCTAAGTTGCTGATAGGCCGCTATGCGCTGGTTTTCTGGCACTCGTAACCGCAATATCCTGCTGGCGATCCTCGCGGTCGCGGCCGGGTTGCGCTTCTGGAACCTCGGGGGAGCCGACATGGTCAACGACGAGGTGTACTACGCGCTGCGCGGCATCGGCTACCTCGACTACATTGGTTCCACCAGGCAGTCCACCCCGCTGTTTTGGTTTAATCCCCTGCCCGCGTGGACGAAGTTCTCCATGCACGACCATCCGCCGCTGGTGTTTTTAGTGGCGTATTTATTTTTCGGGCTGTTTGGAGTTTCCACGTTTGTGGCGCGGTTGCCGTTCGCGTTGGCCGGCATCGGCTCGGTGTTTCTGGTCTACCTGATTGGCCGAAAAATGTTTGGCGAGCGAGCGGGTTTGGTTGCCGCTGGCGTCATGGCAATTTCCAGCCAGGCGGTGTTTGCCTCGCGTACCGCCTTGATGGAGCCGCTGGCGATGGCGCTGATACTGCTCACGTGGTACGTCTTTTTGTTGGCGCTCGAGCAGCCGCGGTACTGGCCATGGTGGGGCGTCGCCCTAGGGCTAAGTTGGCTTGCCAAGTACACGGCGTTTCCGGTGCTGGCGGTTGGTTTGGCGTACCTGCTGGCGTTCCGCCGGAATGTGTTTCGGCTGCGGCAGTTTCACCTCGGCCTGATTGCCGCTCTGCTCCTTTTTTCGCCCGTCGTTGTCTACAACGTGATGCTCTACCGGACGCGGGGGCACTTTGACTTGCAGTTTGCGGCGCTTTTGCGCCAAAACGTGCCGGCGTGGCAGACCTTGGCGGAAAAAATTCCGACCAGCTACGGGCAGAATTTCGCTGGCATTTTCCGCGGGCTGGTGGACGCCTACTCGCCGTTGGCATTGACGTTGGCGGCAGCGGGGTTGGTTTATTCCTTTTGGCAGGCGGTGAGAAGCGCGATAGGCCGAAATCTAGCTACCCCACCTAGCCTCCCCTTCGTAAGGGGAGGAAATCATACTTTGCTGGTAATTTTTTTCGTCGCTTATACGTTGCTGCTCGTTCTGATCAAACCCCTGCCGCGGTTTTTGTCGTACTATCTGTTGGTATTTCCGTTCGCCACGGGCGCGGTACTGAACGCCGCGGGGGCGGCCAAGCGCGGCATCAAACGTCGCGCGGTTTTTGGATTGGTGACGCTGGCCGCGATCTACGAGCTCGTGTTTTCCGTCAACACCAATCTCCTGCCCGCGTCGTTTGGCCCGGCGAATCTGGCGTGGTCGTTGGCGCGGCCGTACACCGCGGACTTCGGCATCAACAAATTGGACCGTTACCTGACCCAGGAGCTGGCGGGCAAAGCGTCGGCCGGCATGCCCCAGAGCGGCACACCGACGGTGGACGCCATCATTCAAAAAAACGCGGAAAGCTTCGGCCGCGGCAAAACAGCGGAGAAAATTCTCCTGGTCTACAACACGCGCTTGCACGAAACGGTGACGCTTTGGAACTTGGACCGAAGGTACCTCTATGAGGGCTGGCCGGCAATCTACGTGGACGAACTGGCGCGACTGATCAGTCAGGACCAAGGGAAAAATCTGCGTGGCTATACGATCTATTACGTCACCGGCACGGACTACAGCTTGTGGCGCAACGCCGGCGGGGTCAGCCTGGCGGCCGTGCAACTGGAGCACCGCTTGGCCCAGCAAGGACGCGAGCCCGACGTCATCACCAACCAGTTCAACCTGCCGGTGTTCAAGATTTACCGGTTTCGGTTGTGAGATTGAAAAAATTCCGCCAGCAATGGCGAAATTTGTTTCATGTTTTATATTTTATGCTATTACTTCAACAGCGCGCGGCGGGCGGGGAGAATTTTTCCTTTGGTTGTTTTGGACAGGGTGTAAAAGTACCCGGCGGAAGTTTTGGCAAAGACCCCGCCGTCCGGGCGGGTCTGACCCAAGAGCAGCGCTTGGGTGCCTGACGGGGTGTTGATCTCAATCGTGACGCCGGAGGGCGTGAAGGTGGCGTGCGCGGCCGTGATGTTTTCGGCGCGGAGGCTGGAAAGTTCGCGCACTAGCTCTTTGATCACCTCCGGTTTGGTGGGCCGGCCGTCAAGCGTCCATTCGTCGGCGGTGTTGCGAGCCAGGGTGAAGCCGCCGCGGGGTTGCGCGTACGCAATCTGGGTCGCCTTCGCCCCGTCGAATTGCAGCGCCGTCAGATCGCGCCACTCCCGCGCGATATCCTCGCGCGTGAAATTTTCGACGTAGTACACCTTGGGGTCATTCAGCCGGGTGACGTACGCGGAGAGGTAATCCTCCGCGCTTGCCCCGAGCCAAAATTCGTAGAGCGTTATTTCGCCCCCCAGCAACCGAACGGTCGCCCGCTGTTCCTCGTCCATCCCAAACTGGTCGAGGTTATCGCGGGTGAGCGCGACAACGCGGTTGAT
This sequence comes from uncultured Gammaproteobacteria bacterium, assembly GCA_964373635.1. Lineage (GTDB taxonomy): Bacteria > Patescibacteriota > Patescibacteriia > Buchananbacterales > GWA2-38-13 > VMFR01. The sequence goes on along the minus strand of CAYJVS010000030.1, from coordinate 7,166 downwards.
TTCCGCCCGGCGGATGGCGTTCAAGAGCCGGTCCGCCGCGGTTGCGTCAGCCGGCAAGGGAGGCGTGCCCTGGAGCATCCAACGGCTGTCCTGGCGGAACGCCCGCAGTTTGCCGCGGTTTTTTCCCGGGAGAATTTCAATGGTGTCAACCATTTCAGCTTGGAAGTTTTCAACTAATGGTTGTCGCACGGCTTGCTGGGTGGTGGTTCGCGCCTGCCGGCTACGTTGGCCCCACCACAGGCCCAAAAGCGCGAGGAGCACCCCCAGCAGCAGGTACGTCGTTTTGCGCTTCATACCTGGTGGTAGCGGCGGCGCGCCCGCGCGTCGCGCCGGCGGCGGACGAGCAGGGCGATCACGCCCGTGATGACCGCTATCGCCGCGCCCGCAGCGACGTTGCCGTAGCGCAGGGTAAGTTTTTGCCCGTCGGTTAAAGGTTTAATGGGGCGGTTGGCCAAACTCCGGGTGCGGATGTCAGCCAGCGACTGACCGCTGGAAAGCACCTCAAGCGTGTTCGCCAACAGCGCGAAGTTTTCCGGCGCTTGGTTGAGAATTTCCGGTTCAATCATGTTGGTGCTGCCAACCACCAGCACCGCCCCCGTTTCGGTGGCCTCGCGGCGCATGCGGGGTTGGCGCTCCAGTGACTTGACAATTTCTTGGGGCATGGGCTTGCCGGCAAAGGCCGAGGTGAGTTTGCCCTGGACCACGGCCGCGAGCGGATAGGATTGAAACGCCGTGGGGGCGGTTTGCTGGAATGCCTGGGGATTCAAGAAGATGCTGCCGCGTTCGGCCGAGACCGAAAACGAGCGCGGGCTGGTGCTGATTAAGGTGGTAACGTCCGCCGCGGTACTGGTGGCCGAAAGCTCCAAGGAGCTGGCCCAGGGGACAATGACCGTGCGCAGTTTGGCGGTGATGGGGTGGTTTTGCGCCAATCCCTCCCGGGTGACCTTGGGCCAGGCGACGTACGGCTGGAGCACCTGGAGCGGCCCGGCGCTAAAGGCCAAGACTTGGTTGGCGAGCGTGTCGGCGACGATGTTTTTTTTGATCTGGACGCCGTATCGCCCGATCAGGTCATTGAGGCTGTCGCGCGCGGCGTTGGGGTCAGCCGTCAAGTACTCGCGTTGGACCTTGTACCCGTCGGCAAACACCACCAGCGGCCGGCCGGACATGACGTATTGGTCAAGGTTGTAACGCGCGTAGTCCGGCAGCGCCTGCGTGGGACCGACCAGCAGCAAAACGTCCACCGCATCGGGCACGCCGATGGCGTCGTTGAGCCAGACGTCTTCAACGGTATACTGGCGGCGCAGCGCGTCGCGCAGCTCCGGCGGCAGGTCGTCGCCGTAGCCGCCCGCCAAACCCAGCACCGGCGTTTTGGCGCGGCTGAGTTTGTGGATGGCCGCGGTCAGGTCATACTCGAGGGTGTCAATGGTGCGGATGATGGGGATGGTTTCAAATTTGTTGCCGTAGAGTGTGACCAGCCCGACGTAGCCGGTGGAGATGGTAAACTTCTGCTGGCCGAAGCTGTTGAACTGAATTTGCGGGACGCCGTATTTTTCCACCTCTTGGGCGGCGAGGGGGTTGGACTTCGGGTCGCTCTCCTTGACGATCACCTTGCCGCGGCTTGAGCGGGCGTATTCTGAAACCAGGTCGCGGATGTCTTGGCGCAACCCCAATAAACTTTCGGGAAATTCTTGCGATAGGTAAACCTTGATGGTGGTCACCTGGGGCAGGCCGCGGATGACGTCTTTGGTGACCTTGGCGAGGGTGTACTGCTTGCCGCTGGTCAAGTCGAGCTTAAGGCTGACGCCGCTGATGAGGAGATTCACCACCACGATGATGCCTGCGGTCAACAGCACGCGCTGGAGCGAATGAAGCCGGTAGGCGGTTTTGGTCAGGGGAGTGGACATGGCGGGGTGTGGAGGTCTGATCGCTTGGCCCGTATGGTGGAAGACGTCCTCGTGGGACGGTTATGAGGCCCGTACCTGAAAAAATTCCAAGCACCAAGTACCAAATGATACCCAATTTCGAATGCTCCAATTTTCAATTTCGAATGAATTTTGAATGACCCAATGTTGGAAACATTCCGTCATTCAAAATTATTTCAAAATTCAAAATTTGTCAGCGGTGGAATTTGGAATTTCCAGTTGCGGGCCTCGGGACCGGACGCAAACGACCATTAACTAACGCCAATGCCGGCGGATTAAGACGTAGTAGTTGAGATAAAGGCCGAGGCCGGCAAACGAGAGGAAGTAGAGCACGTCGCGGAGGTCAATCACCCCCCGGCTAAGGTTTTCAAAGTGGGTAAGCGTTGAAAGGGTGTAGAGGGTGGCGGAGAATTTTCCCGCGCCGGCCAAGACCATCGGCAGGCCCATGATCATGAAGGCAAACAGCCCCGCGATGGTTAACAGGAACGCCGCGATTTGATTGCCGGTCAGCGCCGAAAAGTACCCGCCCAAGCTCAACGCCGCCGCTCCCAAGAGGAGCGACCCGAGGTACCCGCCAATCACCGGCCCCCAATCCAGATCGCCAATTCGGCTCAAGCTAAAGGGAATCGGCAGCGACATCGCCAGCACCAGCGCCAAAAACGTCACGGCGGCCAAGAATTTCGCGGCAACCAACTGCCACTCCGGCAAGGGCATGGTGAGTAAAACCTCGGCCGTTCCTTGGCGTTTTTCCTCGGCCCACAGCCGCATTGAGAGTGCTGGCATCAGAAAAAGGAAAAACCAGGGTATGAGCGTGAAAAAATTCCGCGGGCTGGTTTGCCCAATCAAAAACAGCGTATTGAAGTACAGCCAGCTGGACACGGTCAAAAAGACCACGATGAACAGGTACGCGGTGAGCGAGTAAAAATAGCTGGACAGCTCTTTGCGGTAGACGGCGAGGGCGGGAGACATGGGTTGAACACTACTCCTTACCGCTTACTCCTTACTCCTTCGGTTTGCGGCTGCTCGGTCGTGAGCTGGTGGAAAACCTCCTCCAAACTGCCGGCGTGGCGTTCGAGTTCCAGGAGCGGCCAGTGGTGGGCGGCGCAGAATTGGAAAATGGCCGCACGGAGGTCAACGGCGCTGACACTCTCCAGCACAAACGTCGGCTCCGGCGCGGCCAGCGCCGGCAGACTGACGCGGCTCACTCCCGCGATGGCGGCCAGGCCCGCGCGAACGTGTTCGGTTGGACCAAGGATCACCACCCGCAGCTGGGCCCGACCCTGGACATTGGCGACAATCTGGGCCGTGGTGCCGCTCGCGACAATTTTGCCCTGGTGGATGATCAGCGCGTTGGTGCAGGTGGCCTCCACTTCGCTTAAGACGTGGGTGGACAAGATGATGGTGGTGGAGCGGCCAATGTCGCGAATTAGCGTCCGGATTTCCAGCGCTTGGTTGGGATCCAGTCCCGCCGTCGGTTCGTCCATAATGATTAACGACGGGTTGCCCACCAGGGCGGCCGCGACCCCGACGCGCTGCTTGAAGCCCTTGGACAAGGTCCCGATCAGCTGGGTGATGCGGCCGGACAACCCGCAGGCGGCAATCACGCGGCGAATTTCCGTTTGCGGCCGCGCGATGCCTTTGGCCGCGGCGACAAATTCCAGATACTCGTAGACTTTCAAGTCGGGGTAGAGCGGGTTGTTCTCCGGCAGGTAGCCAATCTCCCGCTGCAGCTGCCGCGGCCGGTTCAAGAGATCCGCGCCGTCCATCAGCACCTGGCCGCGGGTAGGGGCTAAAAATCCGGTCAAAATCCGCATCGTGGTGGTTTTGCCCGCGCCGTTGGGGCCCAAAAATCCCACTACCTCGCCGCGCGAGATGCGGAAATTCAGGTCGTTGAGCACCACCGTCCGCCCGAACGCCTTCGTCAGATTTTTAACGACTACTTCCATAGAATTTTTTTAACCCCCACCTCCCTCCCCTTACCATACGGGGAGGGACTTTGGAGGGGTTCATGGGTAGTTGGTGCGGCCGTCGCTCCGTTCCGGGCCGCTCGGGATGGCGGTAGAATCAAGGGAGTGAGAGATTCCGGGCGTGCGATGATCCGCGTTTGGATCAGCGTCATAGATCCGCGCGTTTACCGGTTGCCCAGGGTTGCCTTGAGCGTTTGCTCTTTGCCCTGACGCAAAATTTTAAGCGTCACGGTGTCGCCGGCTTTGTGTTTGGCGATGAGCTTGGCGAGGCTGAAACTTGGCTCTTTGATTGCCGTGCCGTTAAGTTCCATAATGATATCGTTTTCTTTGAGCCCGGCAATATCCGCCGGCGAACCCGGCACCACCGCCAGGTCATCGGCCGCTTCGCCCCGGATCAGCAGCGCGCCGTAATCCACCGGCAACTTGTTTTTCTCTTTGACCGCGGGCGTGACCGGCAGGTAGCGCACGCCCAGAAACGGCCGCTGGATTTTGCCCGTGGTTTTAACCTGCTCGTAGACCTCGCGGACCTGGTTGGCGGGCAAGGCAAAGCCGATGCTTTGCGCCTGGGCCATCGCGACGTTGACGCCAATGACATTGCCGGCAATGTCCAAAAGCGGCCCGCCGGAATTGCCCGGGTTAATCGCCGCGTCGGTTTGGATGATGTCTTCCAGCTGTTCCGGGCGCGTGCGGGAGCCGCCGGCGGTGATGGAGCGCCGCAAGCCGGAGATGACGCCTTTGCTCACGGTGTTGTCAAACTCACCCAGGGCATAGCCAATGGCGATGGCGGTTTGTCCGACCCGGAGCTTTTCGGAGTCGCCGAACCGGAGAAACGGCAGGCCGGTTTTTTCAATTTTGATGATGGCGATGTCGTTGGTCGGGTCCTTGGCCAGGACCTTGGCGGTGACTTTTTCTCCGCGGTGCGCATCGTCGTTCAAAATCACCGTGTACTCGGCTTTTTCCTCGTCCACCACATGTTTATTGGTCACCAGGTAACCGTCGGGGCTGACCAAAAAACCGCTGCCGGCGCCCACTTGCTGGCGGCGGGTGCCGCGCTGGCAGTAGCCGGGGATCCGAAAGTCCAAGCCAAAGTCGTTGCCAAAGCCGCGGAACAGTTCGTCGTCAAACGGGGTGCGGTAGCAGACTTCGAGGTTGGGCACGTCAGCGGCCGCGACAATGGAAACCACTGCCGGGCTGGTGCGTTTAACCACGTCAATCACTTGGGATTCTTCCAATACCACCTGCACGGTTTGACCACTGGGCGCGTCAGACGGGCTGGCAGCCGTGGCCGCACCACTCCCCGGGCTCCAGATGCGGCGCAGGTCTTGCCAGATGCCGGCGAGTTTGCCGCTGCCGGCGGCCGTTGGGGTCGCGGTCAGCCATAAGCCTAAGCCCAAGCCCGCGGCCAAAAAAACCGCCGCCACCACGATCCGATGCGAAGTTTTCATAGGATTGGTTCCCCTCATAAGTATACCCCATTATGACTTACTCCTGACTGCTTACCGCCGCGGTCACCGGCGCCGGCGTTTCCAGCAGTTCCAACGTTTCGCCGCTGGTCAGGTGAATGCGGTGGAGTTTCATTCCAGTCGGGCCAACCGTGACGGTTTGGATTTGCCCCTGTTGGCTCAAGTGCTCCAAGAGCGTGGGATTAACCACCACCACGGAAGCCGGCGGCTGGTCCCTTCGCACCCCGGGGTTGGACGTCAACGTGGTGATGCCGAGGGCGGTGAAAAACCCGACCGTCAGGGCGCCGGCGGCGATCGGCAGTCCCGGCCCAAGGGAGCGGAGAGCTCGGATCAGGGGCGGTTCGGTGTACTGGCGCGAATTCAAAAGTGTTCGCCGCAGCCGGTGGACGAACTGGCGGTCAGCTTCAATGGGCGGCACCGCGCGGCGCAAACGCGCTTCGAGTTTTTGGTTCAGCGGTGGCAGCATACGTTTCGGAGTCAAGGAGGCGGTGGAGGCGTTCCAAGCCCCGCCGGAGGTGTGATTTGACCGTGTTAACCGGCAATCGCATCACCCAGGCGATGTCGGCCAAAGACAGGTCTTCAAAGTAGCGCAGCGCCAGTGCTTCCCGTTGGGGCGGGTTCAATTCGGCCAGGGCGGCGTGCAGCGTGGCGTAGTCCGCGGGAAATTCCGGCGGCGGTGACGGCCGCGCCGCGGCGAGCTCCAGCTCCACGGTGCGCACCCGCTCACCGCGATAGTGGTCGCCGATTTTCGCCCCGGCGATGCGGTAGAGCCACGCGGCAAACGGTTTACCGGTCCATCGGTAGCGCCAGAGGCCTTTGAGCGCGGCCAGAAATGTTTCGGCCGTCAGATCTTCGGCGGTTTGGACATGACCGGTGCGGCCCAGCAGGTAGCGGTAGATGCGGTCAACGTAACGGTCATACAGTACGCCAAACGCCTCCGGGTCGCGCTGGGCGCGGTGCACCAAATCTGCCTCATGGTCCATGTCGCTCATGCCCCTTCTATTCATATATCGCAATAGTAAGGAGAAAGGTTGCAACGGTCAACGGTTGAGGAAGTAGAAAGCAAAGAATACTGAATTTTTGGTATCAGTTTACAACCCTTCGTGGCAATAAGATGCTCCCCTTATTTTCCTCCCCCTTGCTGGGGGAGGGTCAGGGAGAGGGTGAAAAAATACGCTAAAAACACTGGCGAAGTCACCATTCCTCTCAGAGCCGTGAACTAATACATTTTTTGGTTTGACAATTTTTTCCATTTTTGGGATGATTGGCACCCTCAAACAACCTTGTTGTTTTTATTCTGGCTTGCTATAGTAGTCCCGTCGTCTTGCCAATAATTACGGTAATTCAATGGGTGCGTAGCTCAGTTGGTTCAGAGCATCCCCCTGATAAGGGGAAGGTCCCTGGTTCGACTCCAGGCGCACCCACCAAAACCAGATTTCGCGGTTTTTCGGAAGCCATTTCGTGGGCGGCTCGCAGAGCCGCCCATTGATTTTGCCCCGACGGATCCTTGCCGCTCGGCGCGCAGACGCGCGCCTCGCGGCTTTGCAAAAAGAGGTTCGACCCAAAGACTTTTTTTGCAGCAACCTTTTTGGCAAAAAAGTTGCCATCACTTGCGATTTTTGTGAGTGTTTGGGCGTAATTCAGCCAGTTTTCCATCGGTTCGACCCAACATTTCTGCTTTTGTTCAAGTTTAGGGATTTGCTCCTCCAGCGACTTCTTTTCGGAAAGAAGTTTGGCTTTCTCGGTTCGATAGGTTTCGCGTTCAATATCCTGTTCTAAATATCCATCAAGAAGTCGCTGGAGCTTGAGTTGTA
>CAYJVS010000029.1:0-10644 GCA_964373635.1 uncultured Gammaproteobacteria bacterium | reverse complement strand
GTCCTAGTTTGATGTACCGGCGGCTCAAACTCGTATCTATGGCACCACCATCGTTGTCCAGCGGTTCAGACCGAAGCCGGCAAAAGTTTTCTGGCCAAACGGTGGCGGATTTTCGTTTGCGCGCGCCGTTTCGTCCCGCGGGTGATCAACCGCGGGCGATTGCGGCGTTGGTCAAAGGACGCAAACAGCCCAGCCAGCAGACCTTGCTCGGCGTCACGGGTTCGGGTAAGACGTTCACCGTTGCCGGAGTCATTGCCCAGTTGCAGCTGCCGACGCTCGTGCTATCCCACAATAAAACCTTGGCGGCGCAACTCTACCAGGAATTGCAGGATTTTTTTCCGCATAACCGCGTCTGTTACTTTGTCTCGTATTACGACTACTACCAACCGGAAAGCTACCTTCCCGCCTCGGACACCTACATTGAGAAAGACGTTTTGATCAACGAGAAAATTGAGCAGCTTCGGTTGGAGGCGGCCACCAGCCTGATCACGCGCCGCGACGTCATCGTGGTGGCGTCGGTCTCGTGCATCTACGGGTTTGGCCGGCCCGAGGATTTCGCCGCTGGCAGCCTGGAGTTTCGCGCCGGTCAAGCATTGGACCGCCAAGCGTTGCTCCGGCAGTTGGTGGCGATCCAGTACGAGCGTAACGACCTGGAGTTGAAGCCCGGGCGGTTGCGCGTGCGCGGCAGTACGGTGGATGTAGTGCCCGGCTCGGCCTTCGCCCAACTCGTTCGTTTTCAGTTTGATGGCGACGAACTTGTCCGTTTGAGCGAACACCACCGGGTTTCCGGTCAAAAAACCCGCGACCTTGCGTCCGTCACCATTTTTCCGGCTAAATCTTTCATCGTGCCGGAGGATCGGCGTCGTCTGGCGTTGGCAGGAATCCGCGCCGAGCTCGAGGAGCGCGTGCTCCTGTTGGGAGCGATCGAGGCCCACCGCTTGCGCCAGCGCACCGAGTATGATCTGGAAATGATTGAGCAGCTCGGCTACTGCAAGGGGATTGAGAACTATTCGCGGCATTTTGACCAGCGGTCGCCGGGCACGCCGCCCTTTACCCTGCTGGATTTTTTTGATTACGCGGCCAAAGACTGGCTGTTGGTGATTGACGAGTCGCACGCGACGCTGCCCCAGGTTGCCGGCATGTACCACGGCGACTATGCCAGAAAGAAAAACCTCGTGGACTACGGCTTCCGGCTGCCGTCGGCCTTTGATAACCGGCCGCTGAAGCTTTCCGAGTTTGAACAATACCTCAAGCGCGTCATCTACGTCTCGGCCACGCCGGCCCCGGATGAGATTTCCCGTTCGGCGCGGGTCGTTGAACAGATTATTCGCCCCACGGGATTGGTTGATCCGCCCGTTACGGTCAGGCCGGTATCCAACCAAATCCCGGATTTGATGGCCGAAATCAAAGCCACGGTGGCTCAAGGCTACCGCGCGCTGGTGACGACCTTAACCAAAAAACTGGCCGAGGACTTGAGCCAGTACCTCGTTGCCGCGGGCATCAAAAGCGAGTATTTACACTCGGAGATTGCCACGTTGGAACGAATGGAAATTTTACGGCGGCTGCGCGCCGGTACCATTGAAGCGCTGGTGGGGATTAACCTCCTGCGCGAGGGGCTGGACCTGCCCGAGGTCGCGCTGGTGGCGATTTTGGATGCCGACCGCGAGGGATTTTTGCGCAATTTCACCAGCTTGATTCAGACGATTGGCCGCGCGGCGCGCAACGTTGACTCTAAAGTCATCATGTACGCTGATACCGTGACCGATTCCATGCGTGAGGCAATCCGCGAGACCGATCGGCGCCGGGAGATTCAGCTCGCCCATAACAAAAAGCACGGCATCGCGCCGCAAAGCATCCGCAAAGCCATCCGGGGCATGGCGCCGGCGATTACGGTCGGCGCGGCCAAAACCGCCCGCCAGCTGGCTGCCGTCATCGAGGACCTTGATCTGCAGATGCGGAGCGCTGCCGAAGAGTTAGACTTTGAGAAAGCCATCGCACTGCGCGATAAGATTACGACATTACAAGCCGAAGGCGCAAGCGCAGTCCGCCCAAGCCCGTCGAATCAGCCGGCGTAGGCGGACGCGCGGCGGCGGAAGAACTTGACTAGGAGTTACGGGTTTGGTGTCATTCCGTCCCCGGAGCCACCGCGGTCGCGGGGCAGGCCGGAATCTAGGCCAATCAACGAGCCCGATCCTGGACGCGGCCAGGATGACGCCTGGACGCGGCTAGGATCGGGCTTCCCGTTGACCCCGCGTCCGCGGGGCTGGAGTTTACCCCGTACTGGTTACGGGGCAGGAATGACAAAATGACGGAGAAAATCGATCAAACCCGTAAATCCTATTGACTTTGAAAAGGCGATAGAACTGCGCGACAAGATTGCCCATCTGCAGGCGCAATCCAGCCAGGGGTAACTTGAGAGGAAATTATGGGCGATTTCCCCTCCTTTTCAAGGAGGGGGTAGGGGTGGTTACCGCTATTGCAACAGGAATTATTGTGCCTGACAGTTTCCCCTCTTAAAATAAGAGGGGATTAAGGGGAGTTACCGTACGGTGGGGAGGGAGTTTAAAAACCGCCAGCCGAACAGGAACTTCGGTTGGCGGATAACGTGCGGCCATGATGCGCCTAAACCCTTTTCGCCATTAGTCACGATCGTGACTAATGGCGAAAAAAGGTTGCGGATAAAAAAACGCCACCCGGGGGTGGTGGCGCTTGAGGAGAAAGGGCGAAGGATCTGGTTTACGTTGCTTCGGCTTGGCCGAGGAGGGCAAGGAATTTGGCGCGCCGTTCCTCGCGGAGCTGTTCCAGCGGCGGCACCAAATTCACTGGTCGGCTCGGCGGGTAGTCAGGCGCATCCGCCGGGAGGGCAATAAAGTTGTCCACGTTGAACTTCCCCCCGGTTTGCACGCCGTCTTCCCACCTCAGGCAGGCACTTTGGACACCATAGCGGATAACCACACCACTTTGCCCCAACCGATGATCTCGGCCGAAGATTTTTCGTACCTTGGTTCCCGGCGGAAATCTCTGGCCCCACATTCTCGGCAGGCATCGGATGATCCGCAAGTGATCGAGAGTGCGGGAAGCTGGTTTCCTCCATGGTAGCGAAACGCACGGTTGTGCGACAGAAATGAATTTCGTGCGCAACCACGACGCCGATTTTACCCTGGTGTGGGGAATCCGGATCCATGCACTGCACGTGGGTTCTTGGGCGGAAATGTCGGCGCATGGCCGTCGCCAACTCTTTTTCACGGTCCAGCGCATGTCGCAATGTCCGGAGGTCTTGTTCGGTCAAGTCACGCAGGAGCTGGAAGGGTAGATCAGTCTGCTGGGCCAGGACCGCTAATGTACCGCGTGATGTCTGTTCCCAGGCCGTGGCTAACGCGAGTGTGGCTTGGTTTGGAACTTCAACCAGTTCCCAATGTTCAGGCAACGAGAGAGTCTGAGCGGTTCCGCCAGTGTCCCACCGTACTGACGACCCAAATCTGTAGTGGGCCAAAACGATGGCCGTATGCCCGTGGTGTTCTCGGTGGTGGCCGATGACGCGGTACCGGATGCGGCAGCCAACGGGGAATTTTTTTTCCCAGACCGCGCGTTGGATCGCATCCATTCTTTCGCCCTCCCTCCCCTTCAGGGCGACCACCGGTTCCAGGAGCGGGTAAATTTCCTGGCGGGTCATCCGTTCGAGCTCTCCAATGGGATGGTCGGTCAGATCATGGACAGAGCCGATTATTTGCGCGTCCGGCTTCCGTTCGTTGCGCGCCCGGTCGGTCAGTTCCCCGATTTGCCCGCGGTCCATTGCTTGTAATTGTTCTCTTGGGATGCGGGTCAGCTCGTGCGCGTAGTCGATTTGTTTTGCCGTTGGTTTTCTGACGTCGGTCATGTCACCTCCTGGTGGTGTTGGTGGGGAGCCACGGCATTGTTCACGCTCATTGCACTTCGCATTCGATTTGATTGTGAAGGTGCGGCTAATACCGCATACTACTCCATGAAATGAAAATGGTCAAGGCACTCGGACAAAAAAGGGAGCTCTGGAGGGAGCTCCCGGAAATGCCAAGAACCAAGCACCGCACCTCACACCAAGGCGCGGAAGATGAACGGCTCGGTCGTCAGGAGTTGTTGACGGCAGGCTTCAAGATCCTGCCACTCCAGCGCATCAACCATCGCTTCCGTTTGGCGGATGGTGAGGGGTTCTTCCCCGATCGCCAACGCGTCGAGCACCAGCTCGTCGGCATTGATGGGGTGGAGAAACCGCAGCTTTCGCTGGCGCTGGACGCGCTGTTGAAAGACCCGGAACTGACTGCCACTGAGGCGTTCCAGCACTACCTGGATGGCGGCCTGAACGGTTGAGAAATTCTGACGTTGGGTTCGGGCAACCAGCTGGAAGGTGGCGACGTGCGGTTTAACGTCAAAACCGCAGCCGACCTTGCTGTAGATGGAATTTCTCATCTCTTCCACCGCCTCATGTTCATCGGCGCACGCGATGCCGTGTCTGAGGTAACCGGCGAGCGCCTGCCAGGCGTGACGCGCGCGGCAATCCGGTCGTGGCATCGAGTGGGCGATGGTGAGCGAATCGGAGCCGAACGCTGGATCCGTCACCTCGATAACGGTCGCCACGGTGACGCGGGGCGGGGGCACGCGGAAAGGGCCGTGAGGCGTCATCGAGCCGTAGGCGCGCTCCAACTGGTCAAGCAAGGTTTGGTCAGTCGGGAGGTTGCCGACCGCGACGATTGCCAGGTTTCCGGCGTGGTAGTACGTCTCCTGGAAGTTGCGGATCGTCACGAGGCTCATCGCTTGGACACTGGACAGTGTACCAATCGGTGAGTGGCCGTAGGGGTGGTTACCGAAGAAGGCGGGAAGCCAGTGGCGACTGAAGTTGTGTTCGGCATCTCTACCGCGGCGGAAGAACTCGTCGGTAATCCGTTGTTTTTCCATTTTGAGCACGTCGTCATCCAACCGCGGGTTGGTGATCACTTCCCCGAGAATCGGCAGCGTCTCCCCCAGCTGATCAGCCGAGGATGTCATGACGTACCGCGTGTGTTGCACCGTCGTTCCTCCACGGATCAGGCCACCCCCCGCGAGGAATGGTCTTTCAATGTCATTTCGCGTCGGGTAACTGGCGGTGCCGCGCAGGCCGAGGTGCTCACGGAAGTGGGCGGTGCCGGGCGCGGCGGGCGGATCAGCGCATCCGCCGACGGTGGCAAGGAAGGCCGTGATCTTGCACCGTTCATCGGTACTGATCGGCGGTCGTTGAATGTAGACCGGGATGCCGTTGGAGAGAGAAAAACGTTGAAAGATCGCGGTATCGTATTTCTGATGACTCACCGTGGTACTCCTGGCCCGCGTGGGGCGCTTAGGTTTACTTTCTCGCAATCTTTGACTACACTGTCAAAGAACTGGCGGTATCATAAGGTACGGCCCAGGGTTTGTCAATCGTCGTTTACCGTCAGATACCATTACCCGTATGTCCGAACAATTTATTCAGATCCAGGGAGCCAGAGTCCACAACCTCAAAAACATTAACGTCGCTATCCCGATTGACAAGCTCACCGTAATTACCGGGCTGTCGGGTTCGGGCAAGTCGTCGCTGGCGTTTGACACGCTCTACGCCGAGGGGCAGCGGCGGTACGTGGAGTCCTTGTCGGCGTACGCGCGGCAGTTCTTGGGCGTGATGGACAAGCCCGACGTGGACAAAATCACGGGCCTGTCGCCGGCGATCTCAATTGAGCAAAAGTCGGTGTCCAAAAACCCGCGCTCGACGGTCGGGACGGTAACGGAAATTCACGACTATCTGCGGTTGCTGTACGCCCGCATCGGCGAACCGCACTGTCCCCGTTGCGGCCGGTCAGTCCAGGCGCAGTCAGCCGAGTCCATCACGCAAACCCTGCTGCAGTTGCCGCTCAAAACCAAAGTCGCGATCTTTGCGCCGGTGGCGCGCGGCCGCAAGGGTACCCATGGGGCGCTGTTGGCCGATCTCGCGGGCCGCGGGTTCACGCGCGCGCGGGTGGACGGCAAACTCCGCGAGCTTGACGATTGGGAAACTTTTGGGCTGGACAAGCAGGTCAAACATACCATCGAGGTGGCGATTGACCGGATCGCGGTCAGCCCATCTTCCGCCACCCGCTTGACGGAAGCGGTGGAAACCGCTTTGGAACTGGCCGGCGGCCTGGTGGTCGTCAGGAGCGGCGAGGGGAGTCGGACCAAGGAACAGCTGTTTGCGCAACAGCATGCCTGCGTCGCGTGCGGCGTCTCGCTGCCCCAGCTTGAGCCGCGGTTGTTCAGTTTCAACTCGCCGTTTGGGGCCTGCCCGGAATGTCATGGACTCGGCATCACCCAGAAGTTTGATCCCGAGCTGGTGGTGCCGGATAACGCGCGGTCGTTGGCCGACGGCGCCGTTCGGCCGTGGCAGTCGCATCTTGACCACTGGCGGAATCGTTTGCTGGAAGACGTGGCGCGCCACTTTAAGGTTGACCCATGGACGCCCTGGCGCAAGTTGCCGGAAAAGATCAAGCACATCATCCTGTATGGCAGCTCGGAGGCGATTGATTTTAAGCTTGAGTCGCACGCCGGCGATTCGTCGTGGCAGTTCACCAAAACATTTGAGGGCGTCATGCCGCAGCTGGAACGCCTTTACCGTCAGACCACCTCTGCCTACCGCCAAGAGGAGCTGGCAAAGTATCTGCGGGTCAGCACCTGCGTGAACTGCGAGGGCAAGCGGCTCAAACCCGAGGCCCTGGCCGTCACGGTGGGCGGGAAAAATTTGGGGGAAGTTTCCGACCAGTCCGTGGAGGCGTCGCTGAAATTCTTTACTGCCTTGCCCTTAACCGCGCGGCAACGGGCGATTGCCGATCTGATCGTCAAAGAAATTTTGAACCGGCTGACCTTTTTGGCTGACGTGGGACTGGGCTACCTGACCTTGGCGCGGCAAGCGGGCACGTTGGCCGGCGGCGAAGCCCAACGGATTCGCCTCGCGACGCAAATCGGTTCGGAACTGCGCGGGGTGCTGTACATTTTGGACGAACCCAGCATCGGGCTCCACCAGCGCGACAACGCCAAGCTCCTGGCGACGCTCCGGCGTTTGCGCGATTTGGGCAACACGGTGGTGGTGGTGGAGCACGACGAGGAGACGATTCGCGCCGCGGATTGGGTGGTTGATCTGGGTCCGGGCGCCGGCATCCACGGCGGCACGGTGGTTTTTGCCGGACCTCCGGCCGCGCTGGTTAGCGCCAGCTCGTCGCTCACCGGACAGTACCTGGCCGGTGTTCGTACGATTCCGGTTCCCGCCCGACGGCGGTCAGCTTTTACATGGCTGGAAATTCTGGGGGCGCGGGAACATAACCTAAAAAACATTGACGTCCGGATCCCGTTGAACGTCTTGACCTGCGTCTCCGGGGTTTCCGGCTCGGGCAAGTCCACGCTGGTCAACGACATTTTGTACACGGCGCTGCAAAAGATTTTTCACGCCACCAGCGACCGGCCCGGCCGGCACAAGGCGATCAAAGGCTTCGGCAAGCTCGACCAGGTGGTGTTGGTGGATCAATCGCCGATTGGACGCACCCCGCGCTCCAACCCCGTGACCTACATCGGCGTGTTTACCGCGATGCGCGAGCTGTTTTCTGCCACCCCCGAGGCGAAACTTCGCGGCTACCGCCCCGGACGATTTTCGTTCAATCTGGCCGGCGGCCGCTGCGAGGAATGTGAGGGCGACGGCGTCAAAAAGATTGCCATGCACTTTCTGCCGGACGTGTACGTGGCCTGCGAGCAGTGCCGCGGCCTGCGCTACAATGCCGAGACGCTCAACGTGCGGTACAAGGGAAAAACCATCGCCGACGTTTTGGCGCTGACCGTTGAGGAGGCGTTGGCGTTTTTCAAACCCATCCCCCGGGTGGCGCACAAATTGCAAACGCTGGGGGATGTCGGACTGGGCTATATTGCGCTCGGCCAGTCGTCCACGACGCTTTCGGGCGGCGAGGCGCAGCGGATTAAGCTGACGTCCGAGCTGTCCCGCCAAGCCGGCCGAACCCTCTATCTACTGGATGAACCGACCACCGGGCTGCACTTTCAAGATGTTTTACGCTTGCTTGACGTGCTGCAGCGCCTGGTGGACAAAGGCAATTCGGTGCTGGTGATTGAGCACAACCTCGACGTGCTCAAGACCGCCGACTGGATCATTGACCTCGGCCCCGAGGGCGGCGACCGCGGCGGGCGGGTGATTGCCGAGGGCACGCCGGAACGGATTGCCCGGTCCGCGCGTTGGTCGCATACCGGGCGGTACTTAAAAAAAGTTCTCGGCGACCGGCCATACCGGCGTCCAAGGGACCGGGACGACTCGCGGCAATGAGAAAGGGCCGACGGTTGCCAGTCGGCCCGAAGCGCGGTTGAAAGATCTGTCTTGTTACACCACCTTCCGAAATCGTTGGCCAAGGTACATGACTGATCGGACGATCATGCGCGCCACGCAGGTTCTCCAATGCTGCCTCGGTGGCACCCAGGTAAATCCTGGTCTTTGTCGACGTGCCTCTTGACGCGAGAGGTATCTCACCCTTTCTCCGCAGACCGGGCAGATGCCGCCCGCTGCTGGTTTGACCCACATTCGGCAGTTCACTCCGTGACAGAATGTCCGTCTCCTCATCTGTCTTTCCCTTCCCGAGTTGGTCAAAAAAATTCCCGCCTTTTCGGCGAGTTTTTTTGTCAAGGTGCCTACCGCAAGCACCCAAATTGATGATAGTTTACGTCGCGGTAAAATCGTTGTCAAGAGTCCCTTGTGGAAATCTTTGTCACACGGTGTCATACTCTAGTGAGGAGATAAAAAGGTGGCCACCTTGGGAGCGGTTAGGGGAGCGGTGGGTACCGCGATACCGTCCTTCGGTGGCCATGCTCGAGATATTGCCCGGGAGAATTGTTAATGAGCGCTCGTACTTGGAAACGTGGCCACCACGTCATCCGTTGGGCAACCCTTTTGGGTAAAGGTTTATTCGGATGGTGATGGCCACGCGACGATTGTTAGGGTGTCCACTCGCGTCCGCAGTATAATGGTTCGACGAGGCGAGCGTCAAGGGCTTTTGGTATGGCATTTACGGAAATCTATCGCAACATTACCCTCCCGGATCAGCCGGGAAGCTACCAGTTTCTGGATGCCGCGGGGCGGGTGGTGTACGTCGGCAAGGCGAAAAATTTAGCCCAACGGGTCGCCAGCTACCGTCAAGCTAACGACGCTAAAACCGCGCGGCTGTTGGCGGAAGTTGCCAGCATCCAGTTTACCGTTACGCGCGGCGAGGTCGAGGCGCTGCTTTTGGAAGCCAAGCTCATCAAAGAGCACCAGCCCAAGTACAACGTGGCGCTCAAAAGCGGCGAGCGTTACGCCTTCATCCAGGTGACGGATGAACCGTTTCCTCGGCTGGTGACCACGCGCGCCCCGCAGCGCGGGGATCGGATTTTTGGCCCCTATACCTCGGGCGAAGCGCGCCAACAGGCGATCCACCTGGCCAACACGATCTTTAAGCTGCGGGTCTGCAAACGGCTGCCCCAGCGCGCGTGTTTGCTCTACCACCTCAAGCTGTGTTCGGCCCCGTGCATCGGTAACATTTCCCCAGCCGAGTATCGCGCGAGCGTCAAGAAAGCGGAACGGTTGCTGCGCGGTGACGTCGCGCCGTTAGTATCCAATCTGACCGGAGAAATGCGGCATTTTTCCGCCCGCCAGGAGTATGAGCCAGCCAAGCTGCGGCGCGATCAAATTCGGGCCTTGCAACGGCTCGGCGGCGATCATGCCGTCAAGCTGCGCCGCGCGTACGATCAAGACGTGGTCAATTTCGTCGCCACGCCCAGCCGGATGGTGGTTCAGGTTTTTCACGTCAACCGCGGGGTGATCTCCCGCCGCCGCGAGTATAGCCTCCGGCGCGCTTTGCCGGCCAGCGATGCCGAGGATCTCACCAATTTTTTAACCCGATATTACTACACCGAGGAGGTTCCGAGTGAAGTGATCGTGCCGGTGGCGCTGGAAGATCAAGCGACCGTGGCGGCGTACCTGTCGCGGTCTGCCGGCCGCAAAGTTGAAATCACCGTGCCCCAACAGGGAGAAAAACGCCAGTTGCTCGAACTGCTGGCGGAGAATCTTGTCGTGAGCGTGAAGGCGAGCGACGGCGCGTTACGGGAACTGCAAGCCAAGCTGAAATTACCCACGTTACCGCGAGCGATAGAGTGCGTGGACATTTCCAACCTCGGGCCCACCAACCTGGTGGGTTCGTTGGTTACCTTCCGCGACGGTCGGCCCGACAAGAACGGTTACCGGCGTTTCAAGATTCGCACCGTCCGCGGCCAGTCCGATGTTGACTCCATGCGCGAGGTGATTTTACGACGGTTTCGGCGCTTGCTGGCCGAGAAAAAACCTCGCCCCGATTTGTTGCTCGTGGATGGGGGTAAACCGCAGCTTTCCGCCGCGTTGTCGGTATTTCGACAGCTCGGCATTCAGCAGCCCGTGGCGGCGTTGGCCAAACGCGAGGAAGAATTGTATACCACCGACGCGATGTACCCGCTCCGCCTGCCGAAAACCTCGGCCGCTCTCAAGCTGGTGCAACGCGTCCGTAACGAGGCCCATCGCTTCGCCCTCAAGTATCAGCAATTGCTGCGCGGAAAACGAATGTTGGAGTGATT
>CAYJVS010000028.1:0-10884 GCA_964373635.1 uncultured Gammaproteobacteria bacterium | reverse complement strand
ATGCCGCCTTTGTACGGCCCGCGGGCGTTGGAATATTGCGAACGGTAGGCGGGAAAAATTTTTTGGCTGCCGTCGTCCATGGCTACCGGCACGGCGGCTTCAACTACCCGTTGCGGCTGGCGGAGAATCGCTAAAGTTTTCGCCGGTAGCTTCAAACGCGCGGCCGCTGCCTCCAGCTGGGTGACGGCGGGCGCGAAAAGGTTTGGCATATGCGGGGAGGTGGCAGTCGTCAAATTCAAGCGATCGCTCGAATTTGACGACTATCGTTTAATGGGTCAAAGGATGATAGCGCGCTTCAATCATTCATTTTTTCCATTCCGCGATGGCGTGCCAATTTTTTGGTAGAGGAAAATTTTACTGCCGTTTGGTTTCAGCGGTTCAAGTACCATATTGGCCTGCCAGCCGGGCAGCGGGAAGCCGTAGCTGATCACGGTGGCGCCGGGTCGGAGGTGCTGCTTGATCCAGGCGGCAACCCGTGGCATGACCGCGGCAACTAAAAAACAAAACACCACGTCAGCGTCAGCGAGTTTGACCTGGCGAAAGTCGCCGTAGCGGATGCCGGCGCGGGGGTAACGGAGGCGTTGAACGAGTTTGGCGCGCAAAAAGGTCAGCGGTTGGAGCTCAAAGCCAACCGCAATGGCGCCGCGGCGCGCGGCGCCAAACACGACCCGCCCGTCGCCGCAGCCCAAGTCAACAAACCGTTGTCCGGGGGCGAGCGCGATCGCCTCAAAGATCCGTTCAATCTGGGCCGGCGGCGTGCCGGCGTAAGGGACGCGGCAGATGACGTTAATGGTGAGCGCCAGCAGCAAAACGACGGCCACTGTTGCCCCGAGAGCCGCGATCAAGCCGGCGGCCGCCAGCGCCAAGGTCATGGGGTTTTCCGCACGCCGACTTGGCGCCGCACTGCCTGGAGCGTGGCCTCGGCGACGACCGTCGCCCGTTTGGCGCCCGCCGTCAAGATCCGCTCCAACGCCGCGGGATCAGCCAAGAGCTTGCGCTTCCGCTCTTGGATTGGCTTGAGGCGGGCAATGACCGCCTCGGCCAAGGCGGCTTTGAGTTCGGCGTAACGGATGGTTTTTTGCCGCTCGGCCTGGCGGAAGCGCGCCACCGTTTCCGGCGCGCCAAAATGTTCCAGCAGCAGTAACAGATTTTTCGCCCCGGCCCCGCTGCCGTCGCCAAGATCCGTCACCGCCCGCGCCAATTTATTTTTGATCGCCAGGGGGGTGTCGTCGAGGTTCAGACAGTGGTTGCCGCCCAAGGTTTTGGACATTTTTTTTGTTGGATCAAGCAAACTCATCACCCGCGGGGCGGGGGTATGCAAAACTTTGGGGTACGCGAACGTTTCCCCAAAACGCCGGTTGAAAAATCCGGCCACGTCACGGGCAAGCTCAACATGTTGGTCTTGGTCGTCGCCGACCGGCACGTGGGTGGGATGATACAGCAGGATGTCGGCGGCCATCAGCACGGGGTAGTAGAGCAAACCGGCGTTGGCGTTCCCTTGGGCCTCCTTGCCGGCTTTCTCTTTGTACTGGGTCATGCGGAAGAGATAACTGACCGGGATGAAGTTGGACAAAATCACCGCCAGCTGGGCGTGCTGGGGCAGGTGCGATTGGACAAAGAGCGTGGAGCGTTTGGGGTCAATGCCCGCGGCCAGATAGGTCGCCGCCGTGTCAAGGATCCGCGGGTAGAGCTCGGCGGCGACGTACGGAACATTTAAGGCGTGCAGGTCCGCGATGAAAAAGTAGCAGTCGTAGTCCGGCTGGAGTTTGACGAAATGCTCCAGCGCCCCGAGGTAGTTGCCCACGTGCAGCTGCCCGGTGGGCCGGATGCCGGAAAGGATGGTGGGGGTCATAGGGGTAAGATTATTGTACTGGTTTCCCCTTCTCCTTGTCCACGGGAGCCAGGGAAAGATCCAATAAAAAAAGAGGGTGGCGGGGGGCCACCCTCGGGCGGGGAAAGGGCAGACCGATGGTCAGTATTTCCCGTCGAGGAAGTTACGCAGGAGCTGCAAGCCGTGGCAAGCGTCGGTGAGGTACGACTCGGGGTGAAACTGCACCCCGACGATCGGCAACTGGCGATGGCGGATGGCCATCACCTCGCCTTCCTGGGTGTGGGCCAGGCACTCCAGCTCGGTGGCGTTGCCCGATGGTACGACGACCAGCGAGTGGTACCGGCCAGCCAGGAAGGGATTGGGGAGGCCGGCCAGGATTCCCTCGGCGCGGTGGTAGATGGGGCTGGCTTTGCCGTGCATGGGAATGGCCGCCCGCTGCACCGTCCAGCCGAAGGTTTGGCCGATCGCCTGGTGGCCCAGGCAGACGCCCAGGATCGGGGTGGTGGGCGCGAAGTGGGCAATGGCCTCAAGCATCACGCCGGGTTGGTCCGGCGTGCCCGGACCCGGCGAAATCACCAGGGCATCGGAGTTGAGGGCCACGAGTTTGGGCAGCGGTACGTCGTTGCGACGGACGGTGACCGTCGCGCCCAGCATCTGGAGATAGTGGGAAATGTTGTAGATGAACGAGTCGTAGTTGTCCAGCAGCAGAATCTGTCGGGGGGTGTTCATGCGGATCCTCCGCTGCCCAATTTGGGGCTGTTGTTCGTCAGGGCTAACGCGGCCGAGAGCGCGGCGGCTTTGGCCATGGTTTCCTGGTACTCTCTGGCCGGGTCGGAATCCACCACGATGCCGGCGCCGGCGTGGAAGTGCGCCACGCCCTGGCAGATGACCATCGAGCGGATGGTGATGCAGAAGTCAAGGTTGCCGTCAAATCCCAGGTACCCGACGCCGCCGCCGTAGGGGCCGCGGGGAACCGGTTCGAGGTCGGCGATCACCTGCATGGCGCGGATTTTTGGCGCGCCGGTGAGCGTCCCAGCCGGGAAACCGGCGAACAGGGCATCGAGCGCGGAGCACTCGGGCCGCAGCTTTCCTACCACGTCCGAGACGATATGCATGACGTGGCTGTAGCGTTCAACGTGCTCGGGGTGGTGGACGGCGATGGTGCCGGCCCGGGCCACCTTGCTGACGTCGTTGCGCGCCAGGTCAATCAGCATGCGGTGTTCGGCGCGTTCCTTTGGGTCGTCGAGCAGCTCCCCCTCGAGGCGATCATCCTCCTCCGGGGTATTCCCGCGCCGGCGCGTGCCAGCGATGGGGCGGATGCGCACGACTCCGTCGGCCACCTCGACGAGTACTTCAGGCGAAGCGCCGATCAGCTGGTTGCCGCCGCCGAGGTCGAGGTGGAACAGGTACGGACTGGGGTTGATCATCCGCAGCGCCCGGTAGACGTCCAAGCTGCCGACGCCGAGGGGGACGCTGAAGTGCTGCGCGAGCACGGTTTGAAAGGTGTCGCCGGCCCGGATGTGCTCCAGAATCCGGCGCACCGCCGCCTCGTACTCGTCCCGCGCCATTGACGGGCGAACCGTGTGTTGCGTATCCGTCCGGTGGATGTCCTCCGATTGTGGCCGTTGCAGATCCGTCAGCACTTCCAGGAGGTGGGCGCAGCCGATCTGGTAGCCGCGGGTTGGGTTGAGGCGACTGACGTCGACGTAGACCACGGCGTAGGCTTGGTTGTCGAAGTGGTCAATGGCCAAGACGCGGTCGTAGCGGTCCAGGCATACCTCAGGCAGCGGCAGCGGCGTGCCAGGGTGAGCTGGCACCTCCTCCAGGCAGCGGACGAAGTCGTAGCTGACGTAGCCTACCCACCCGCCGGTGAACGGCGGCAGCCGCGGTGCTGGCAGCGCGCAACGCCGGCTGAATTCAGCGTTGAGCCGGGCGACCGGATTGCCTTCGATTACATCGAGCGTTTTGCCAGTGGCGATCTCGACTCGTCGGAGTGAGCCAGCGCGCACCTCCAAGCGCTCGCTGGGGTTAACCGCCACGTACGAGTACCGGCTGCGCTGTCCCGGCGCGACGCCCTCGAGGAGCACCGACGGCGACTGTTCAGACCGGCGGAGCCTCAGGTACGCGAGCACCGGCGTGAGCAGGTCAAACGAAATACGCTGGTAAACCGGCACGAGCGTGCAGCCGGCAGCCCGGGTGGCGGCGCAGAGCGTCTCGAACTCAGCGAATGTCATCTGCTGAATGAGCATGATGGTCCTTTCTGGCCTTAGGCCGTTTCGGTATTCAGCTGTCAATGTTCATTGGGGAGCTCCGAGTTTGTGCGGAATAAAAAACTCCCCATCCGCTGCCGACAATGAAACATTGCCGGAAGGGGACGGGAAGCTTGGCTTACCGTGGTGCCACCCCCAACTTCCGACGCCAGCCAGAAAGACTAACGCCGGACTTTTACTGACGCGGTCGTCCGATGTTCATCGGACCGATATCAGTTTGCCCATGGTTACGGAGGCTGCCGGATTCCCACTCGCGCCACCGCGATGGCGGGGCAGGCAGGAATCACCGTGGTCCGACGCGAGGTCGAACCCCGCGCTTGCCCAACCCTCCGATGTCCACCCCGCGGACGCGGGGCAGGTCGGAGGACAAGCGCGTCGGTTTTTTACTGGAAAGATCCTACGGACAGTCTAGCGCGATGCGGTTGGCTTGTCAAGGGGGGGGGTGTACCAGGGTGTATACCCGCATGGTGTGGCCATGCACGTGGACCAGGACGAACTATTGGGACCGCTGCAAAACTCCATTTCTGCTGCGATTTCCAAATTTCGGCTGCAAAATCGCAACTGCTCCTCCGCTTATGTTGCAGATAAACATCGTCGCATTTGCGATTATTCGCTTCGAAATTTGGAACTCTCACTACGAAAGCGACTTTTGCAGCGGTCCCTATTTGCTTTACGGTCGCTCATTGAGTACCATGTAATCAGGCATGGGTCAGCCGGATATGGCCAACAAATTTCGTTGGAAAAATGCAGCCGTTTGGCCGTGGGGCGTCATCGTTGGCGTCGGGGCGGTGGTCCTGGCGTTCTTGTGGACCACCTGGCCGCGGGTGTCGCCGCGCGTTTCCGAGGGAGTGCGGGAGGTTCCCGCCGCGCCGTCTCTACCAACCGCGGGGGTTACGGCTCCGGCTCAAGCGGTCGCGACTTCTTCGCTTGACGCGCTGGCCACCGCCACACAACCCACGTTGCCCGTCACGCCTCGGATCGTGATTCCGGCCAAAGACGTCTTGACGGTGACTGTTTTGAACGGTAGCGGCGCGGCCGGGTCAGCCGGCAAAGTGGCCGATCTCTTCCGCGGCGTGGGTTATGTCCAGGTCACCGCCGGCAACGCCGACGCGTTTACCTACCGCGGCACCACCATTCGCTACCGCCCGGGTCTGCGGGGCGCGGCGGAAGATTTGGCGCGGTTGTTGCGGGAGCAATCCACGCAATTCATTTACCAGGAATTTTCCACCTCCACTCCGCCAGCCGACGTGGTGGTGATTGTCGGGAAGTAAAACGTGAGTGCACAGTGCTCAGTGCACAGTGCTCAGTGCACAGTGCTCAGTGCACGGCTACCGATTGGTTGCGTTGTCGAACGATTGCCGTGCACCGTGCACTAAAATTAAACCTGGATAATCACCGGCAGCACCATCGGGCGCCGTTGCGTTTTTTGGTAAAGAAATTCGCCGACCTCATTTCGGATTTTATCCCGGAAATAGTTTTCATCCACGTTGTTGAGGTTGCCGGCAAACATCTGCTTGACCTTGACGCGGGTGAGTTCAATCAGCTTGCGGTTTTCTTTCATGTGCACAAAGCCGCGGGATATGAGGTCGGGGTTGTGCACCAGCCGGCCCCGCCGCCGGTCAATGGTCGCGATCACCACGATCATGCCGTCGGCCGCCATCATCTGCCGGTCGCGCAGCACCACGTGGGAGACGTCGCCGACGCCCAGGCCGTCCACGAAGACGTAGTTGGCGGGCACTTTCTGGGGCAGGATGCGCGGGCCGCGGCGCGTCACCTCCAGGACGCTGCCGTTGTCCAGGAGGAAAATATTTTCCGCCGGCACGCCGATGCCTTTGGCGACTTTGGCCGATTCCCGCAGCAGGTAGTGGTTGGCGTAGACCGGTACCAAGTAGCGCGGCTTGGCTTGGCGCAAGAGCAGCTTGATGTCTTCAATGAACGCGTGGCCGCCAGCGTGCACGTCCATGATTTCTTTGTGGATGACCTCGGCGCCTTGGCGGTAGAGGGTGTCTTTGAGGCGCTGGATGGTGCGTTCGTTGCCCGGGATGACCGAGGAGGAAAAAATGATGGTGTCGTTGGGTTCGACGCTGACGTGGCGGTGTTCGCCGGTGGCAATGCGCATCAGCACCGCCCGGTCCTCGCCCTGCACCCCGGTGCAGATAACGACAATTTTATTCGCGGGATAGTCGTGGATGCGGCTGATGTCCACCACGGTAGACGGCTTGAATTTGAGATAGCCGATGCGTTTGGCGATTTCAACATTGACCTTCATGGAGTAGCCGTCCAGCGCCACTTTTTTTCCCAGCGCGTCGGCAATGGCGAGCACCTGGCCGACCCGCTCCAGCATCGAGGAGAAAGTGCCGATGATGACGCGGCCGGGCGCTTGGGTGATGACCTTGCGGATGGTTTCGTAGACC
Organism: uncultured Gammaproteobacteria bacterium; assembly: GCA_964373635.1. Classification (GTDB taxonomy): domain Bacteria; phylum Patescibacteriota; class Patescibacteriia; order Buchananbacterales; family GWA2-38-13; genus VMFR01. The sequence continues at coordinate 4,369 of CAYJVS010000028.1, read as the reverse complement.
TCGCGTTCCGAGCCCTGGTGGCCTTCCTTGGTGGCGCCCAGGCTTTCCATCATCAGGAGACTGGGCCGGCGTTTGGCGTTCCAGCGCGCCAGATGCGAAAAGTCCGTCGGCTTGCCGGCCACCGGATCCAAATCGTAGCGCCAGTCGCCCATGTGGATGACGGCGATCTCCGGGGTGGCAATAATCACGCCCATGGCGTCCATGATGCTGTGGGTGACGTTGAAGAAATTCACTTGGAACTGCCCGAGCCGGAGCATATCGCGGGTGGATTTGATCTCGTGCGCCCGGAGTTGGTCGGCCAGATGGGCTTCTTCCAGGCGTTTGCGCACCAGGGCCAAGGTGAGTTTGCTGGCGTACACCGGCGGCCAGCCCAGGCGCGGCAGAATGTGCGGTACCGCCCCGATGTGATCCAGGTGGCCGTGGCTCAAAATCACGCCGCGGATGTTTTTTTCTTTGCCGTGGAGCGAACTGATGTCGGGGATGATGTAGTCAATGCCCGGCATGTCCTCCTCGGGGAATTGCAAGCCGACGTCGAGGATGACGATGTCTTGGCCGGCTTCAAACACCGTGCAGTTGCGGCCCACTTCTTCTTGACCGCCCAGCGGCATGATCCGCAGGACATTGCGCGGGGCGGGCGGCAGGCGGAGGATTTGGCCGTTAGGGGCGGTTCGCACCGCCGGTGTTAGAGGAACCCGGGGCTGGCGCGCGGAACGTCCCCCGCGCTGGCGGGGCGGTCGGGAAGCGAATTTTTCACCCGCGGGCAAAGAGGTTTGCGCCAGAGACATTGGCTCCGCCGCCGGCGGAAGGACCGAGGCGGGTCGCGCGGTTGGTTTGGTGATCAGCATGTGGGTTATTTTTGGTGTCGAGTTATTCCTTTATTAATTTTTTAGGCGCTTCAGACATTGGCGTGGGTAATGCGCCGTCCCTTACGGCGTAAGGTTCGCGCCGGATTCCCCTCTTTCGCCCGAGGCGAATCCGCCTTAAGTTATCTCGGGAGGATAGGGCAAGAGGGGACGGGGGGGGGGGGAGTTATGAGTTTGAGGCAAAGAACGTTGGAATTCGCCAAAACCATGGCGGTCGCGCACGCTGCATAACCCACCCCCTCCCTGGCCGTAAGGGAGAGATTCGCTGCACCGGTCATGACCCTTGTCTTACCCACGGAAAAGCCGGAAGAACCTCCAGAATTTTTTTAGCCGCCGTCTTTCAGCGTATTGTCTAACGGGGTGAACCACTGGCCCCGCGCCTTTTATTCCTCCGTTCTATCTCAAATGCCGTGGGGGAGAGTCGAACTCCCATGACCTTGCGGTCACATGGCCCTGAACCATGCGTGTCTACCAGTTCCACCACCACGGCCAAAGTCGTCATTTTAGCACGCAAGTTTTTCGGGTGGTGTATCAGGAACAAAAGGCGTGGGATGCGTGTCTACCCCGTTAGACAACCAGCACTTTGCTTATCTGAAGCCTTCAATCACGGTAATCTGCCGGTAAACGTATCGCCCATAGACTGGCTGTTGTCTCACGGGGCCTACCAGTTCCCCCCCCCAGGATACCGGGTATCTACCCCCTCTAACTCCCCCTTCGTAAGGGGGAGAACGCTTCGCAAGGGGGAGGAAATTGGGAAATTGTTGATGGGAAGATCCGCGTCCAGTAGATCCGGGTGAGGATTCCTGCCCGTCGCCGGCAGGCGCGTCATAGATCACTGCCCAAGGCAGACCGCGCGTGCAGATCCGCGGTTGCGCTTGCGCGGCGGATCCGCGGGCAGATCCGCGTTCGCATTATTTCCACCTCCACCCGGTCGCCGTGTACCATTCCGCCAGCGTGGCAAAGCGGTTGTTGGGCTGCACCATCCGTTCGATCCGCACGCCTTTGATTTTTCCGCGCACCGCGTAGGTGTACAGCGGCGCGTAGAGGAACACGGCGGGCGTTTCGGCGTTGATCAGGCGGGCAAACTCCCGGTATTTTTGCGCCCGCACCGCCGGCTCCCCGCTCGCCCGCGCTTCTTCCAGCAGCTGGTCAATTTGACGGTTGGCCACGCGGGCCAAGTTGAGTCCGGGGTCGTTGCTTTGCGAGGAGTGCCAGAACGGGTACGGATCCGGATCATTGCCGTAGGATTCGCCAAACAGCAGGGCGTGGTAGTTTCGGGGTTTAATAATGTCGCGCGCGATGCGGCTTGAGGGTACGACCACCGGGTTGACCTTGACGCCGATGCGCTGCCAAAATTCCCGCACCATCGCGGCAATCGCCACGTTTTCCGGCCGGTCAACCGTGGTTAAGGTGATTTCCAAAAATGAGCCCTGGCGGTTTTTGCGGTAGTAGGGCGGGCCATCCGGCGGGAGAGCGGGGGTTCCGGTCGCCGCCCCGGCTCCGGCCGCCGGCGGGGTGCTTGAAGCCCGCAGCCACGCGGCGTAAACCGGCGGTTCCACGCGCTGCCATCCGGCGGTCTCCAACAGCGCCTCGGCGTGGGCGGGTTCGTAGGCCGGCGCCTTGAGGTCCGCATCATACCCGGGAGTGTCGGGCAAAAGCGGCCCTTCGATGCCTTCCCCTTTGAGGCCGAGGCCGGCGCTCAAGATTTTGGCGCGGTCAACGGCGGCGGCCAGCGCCCGGCGGACGTTTTTATCTTGAAGGGCGGTGGCGGCGGACGGATTGAAAAAGATTCCCGTGTATTGGGGCAACCCCGCCACGTAACGTTTCACCCGGGTATCGGTCACAAGCTGGTCGTCGGCCTGGGCCAGGTACCCGACGCCGTCAATGTTGCGCTCCAGGAGCGCTTTGATGGCGTCTTTAACTTCCGGATAGAATTTGAAAGTCAACTCCTGGAGGTAGGGTTGAGGGCCGACGTAACCGGCAAACGGCGCCAAGGTGTAGGATCGGATGTTGCCGCGGCGGTCTTTGACCAAGGACTTGAACCGCCACGGCCCGCAGCCGATGGGATTACTGAGGTTATACTCCGTGAGGGTCGCGTGGACCGGCGGGATTTCTCCCCAAAGATGGGCGGGCAGCAAACCGATGGTGAAGAGGTCCAGGGCGCGCTCGGAACGTTCCGGCAGGGTGAATGCCACCTCGCGCTCATTGTTTTTTTTGACCTGGACGCCGCGGAGGCCGCGGGACAGCGGGCTGCGAAAGTCGGGATCTTGGGCGCTGGCGTAGGTGAACACCACGTCGTCGGCGGTGACGGGCATACCGTCGTGCCAGGTTGCCCCCGGGTGTAATTGTACCACATAGGAGCGGCCGTCGGGACTGACCTGGTAGCCGATCGCCGCCTCGGGGGCCGGCTGCACGTCGCGATCGGGTCGGAACAAGCCGCAAAACACCAGCGACGCGATGTCGGCATCCGCCTCATTGGACTGGGCGAGCAACGGGTTGATAAACTGCGGCGCACCCACGACGCCCTCGGTGTAACTCCCTTTGGGGATGGGGACGGTCTCCAGACGTCGCAAGAGCAGCCGCACCCCGAGAAAGACGCCGCTCGCCACCGCCAGAGCCGCCAGGGCGGCCACGGTCTGCCGTTCGCGCCGGCTCAAGAGTTTGCCGACGTGGCGCAGTTGGCGCCGGCTTGGCAGGCCGGGGCGGGTAAGGGCAGCAACCAGCCGTTGATCCGCATCCGCTGGCAGCGGCAACGAACTCGTTGGTTGCTGGCTGGAGCGATTCCGACGGAGCGATCTGAGGCGATCCATGAGCGCCGTGCAGCGCCAACGGATCGCGGCAATGATGCTGGGCACGGCAAAAAAGAAAAGCGCTGTAGGTTTAGGGAACACCGCGCCACGGGGTGCTGGCTACGGGGTAAAGCTGCCGGGCGCTGTTTCAGAGGGCGAGGAGTCCGCCCCGGGTGTCAGCGACGCATCGGGGGCAGGCGAAGCCTCGGGCGCAAGGGGAACATCCGCGGCGGAATCTTGGAGGTCCACCGGCGCTCGCGGCGTTTGGGCCAGGGTGTTCACCAGGGCGCTGCCCAAAAACAGCACGGCGAGCACGATCGTGGCCCGAAAGAGGGATTTTTCCAAGCCGCGCTTGGTCCGGTAAATGTTTCCCTCGCCGCCAAACGCCATCCCCAGCCCGGTGCCCCGGCTTTGCAGCAGGATGGCTGCGGACAGCAGGACGGCGACGATCAACTGGATTACAACAATGAAACGCATGGAGGAAACGACGGGGTCATCGGTAATGGTGCAATCATATCAGAGAAGTCTTTTTGTGTCAATCCAGGGGGAAACGGTACGGTCAACCCGAATTAGAAATGTCCTATTTGTTTACGCCGGGGGAGGAATCCAGAAAAACTAACGCCCGTCATCATGGCTTGTCCAGGATCGGGCCGTGTCCAGGATCTGGACGTGGCGCCAGATTCTGGACGTGGCGCCAGAATGACGGATCGGCCGTAG
>CAYJVS010000027.1:0-10969 GCA_964373635.1 uncultured Gammaproteobacteria bacterium | reverse complement strand
CTTGGTGTCCAGTTCCACCAATCGGCGCTCATCCCATGGCGAGATGTAGGGCATACGCTGGAAATTTCGGCTCTTCCGGCATTGGTGTGGGTACTACACCGTCCCTTACGGCGCGAGGTTCGCGCCGGATTCCCCTCGTAAGGTACGAGGGGACGAAGGGGAGTTATGAGTTTGAGGCAAAAAACGCTGGAATTCGCCAAAACCATGGCCGTCGCGCCCGCTACATAACCCACCCCCTCTCTCCCTTACCGTAAGGGAGGGGGCCGATGAACCGCTCAGGACCCTTGTCGTACCCACGGAAAAGCCGGAAGAACCAAAATTTCTCATGACCAATTTCTAATTTCTAAACCTTCTTTTCCGGCGGCGCCGTGGGTGCCGGCTTTACCACCGGCAGCATCACGGTTGTTTGCGTGCCGGTGCCTTCCATGCTCTCGAGGTACAGCTTCCCGTGCATCAGTTCAACCAGCCGCTTGGTAATCCACAACCCCAGGCCGGTTCCGGAAATTTTTTGCGTCGCGTCGGTTTTGGCCCGGAAAAATTTGGTAAACAGTTGCGCTTGGTCCGCGGCCGAAATCCCCACGCCCGTGTCTTTGACCTTAACGACGCCCCAGGTTTCCGCGTCTTCGTCTTGACGGACCGTCACATCCACCTGGCCGCGGGGCGTGTATTTGATCGCGTTGCCGATGACATTGACCAACACCTGCTTGACGCGGTCGGCGTCGGCGAGCACGGACAACGCCGCGGTCTCGACGTGCAGGTTCAGCGGGAGGGCTTTGGCCGTTGCCGTCGGCCGCAACTCTTCCACCACCTCGCGCGTTGCCGCCGTCAAATCCAACGGCGCGATTTCCAAGGAAATTCGTCCTTGCTCAATCCGCGAAACCTCCAGCAAATCCTCCACCAGCTCGTTTAACCGTTGGGCGGAATCCTTGGCGCGTTGCAAGCCATGGTGGACTTTGGGCGCGAGCTTGCCGTAATCGCCGGCAATCACCATCTCCAAATACGCTTGCAAAGCCGTAATCGGCGTCCGCAACTCGTGGCTGGCCAGAGAAATAAACTCGTCTTTCATCCGGTCCACCTCGCGAATCTTGCGGTAGAGCGTGGCGTAACTCCACAACCGCGTTGCCGCCGCTAAAAACATCACGGTCAACAGCACCGTCACCGTCAGCCCAATCACCGCCGCCCGCCAACTCGCCTCGGCTTGGCGGTCCACGATCGCCGAGGACAGCTGGAGCGTCAAGAGCGCGACCCGTTCCGCTTTTTCCGCCCCCGCGCGCGGCGCAAACAGCGGCAAACTGACGAGCCAAAACCGTTCGCCCCGGCGTTGCAACGCCGCCGGCAGCTGGCCCGTGGAATTGATGGCGCCTAAAAAATCGGTGGCCAGACCCTCGCCCTCGGCCTGCTGCCAAGCCAGGCTATAGTAGGGCGCGGCAATCGCCGACCCGATTTCTTCCGGATGCAGGCTGGCGACGACGGTGAAGGCGTCCGTTCCGCTCGGGGTCAACAGCTGCAAGCCCAAAATGTCGGGGTTGGCGCGACCAACGCGCTCAATCCGCGATTGAAACTCGGCCGGCAGAGCCACCGCCGGGCCCGCGGCCGCGCCAAACACCCGCCCAACCACCAAGGCCTGCCGCTGCAACGTGATGTCAATGGTCTGGCTGTAGCGAACAATCGTCAGAACGGTAAACAGGATAATGGCGCTGGGAATCAGCACGATCAGCCCCAAACCATACGCGAGCTGAAATCGCTCATCCCCGAAGAGCCGCCGCAGCCGTCCTCCCCGCGCCATACTTTATTTTTTCGGACGTGAGGACCGGTTCGGGTGGTGACGATGCCGGAACATGAGCACAAACAAGAGCATCCCGGCCGCCATCACGAATCCGGCCAAGGGCAGGTAAACGCGGGCGGACTGAAACGCCGGCGCCGCCGGAGGCGGAACCGACGCGGGAAGAATATCGGCGGGGCTGACGGCGAGCGCGGCCCGCACCAGGAAATTCCGGGGTTCGCTTCGAGCGACAATTTTGCCCGTGTTGTCGTTGACCGCCACGTAGACCTCGTGGGGGCCGTCAACCAACGATTGCCGCAAGGTGTAGCGCCAGGTGCCGTCGGCATTCACCCGCGTGGTCACCACCAACGGCAACGAGCTGTAGATAAAGAGGGTGACCACGTCACCGGGTTTGCCGCGGCCAAAAAATTCCAGCGGCGGAATTGGCGCCGCCGCTCCGGCTGGCGGCGCGACGCTGGCCACAGCCTCGACCGCTAATGCGTCCGTGGCGACCGGAACAGCGACGGGCTGCTCCAAGGGCCGGCGCGCGGCTAAGGCTTGATCAACCGGCGCCACGGCCACCGTGAGATTCCCGCCTCCCACCGGGTTCGTTCCCGTGGCGACTTCCTCGCGATCCGACACGCCATCGCCGTCGCTGTCGGCAACCGTGGATAGACTGCCCAACCGTTCTTCCACGTCATCGGGCAAGCCGTCGCCGTCGCGATCCAGCGCCACGACCGCCGGCGCCGCCACCGCCACGGTCTCATCCTCGCGAACGACCACGGCGGCCGTTGACGGAATCAGTTGGACCGGAATAGGTTGGGTAATCACGAACGGCACCACCTGCTCCACGGCCGTGACGGCCGCTGGCGCGGGCGGCGTTTGCTTTTCCGGTTGCAACACCAGCGGTTGACCCCGGTGAGTTTGCACCACGCTTTCAACCTGCCGCGCGCGCAGCGCTTCGCTCACCACCGCCGGCGCGTGACGCTCCACCACCGCCGCGGGGCAGACCGCCCCCGCCGGTGCAATACAGGTGGCCGTCGCGGCGGCCAGCTGCCGCACGTGGGCCGCGCACGCGGCCGGATCGGTGATGCCAGCCTGTTGGCAAACGGGCGTGAGGGACTGCCGCAAAACTGCCGCATCACAAGCGGCCCGGTCGGTTATGCCCTGGACTCGGCACGGAGTTGGCAGCGCTAAACTTTCCACATACTGAAGGCACCGCCGCGGATCCGTAAGATCCTGCTGCCGGCAAGCTTCCGGCAGATGTTCGCTCACTAAAAATTCACGGCACGCCTCCGCGGACAGACCGCGCTCCTGACATTCGGGCGGCAAGGTGGGGAGCGTCGGTTGCAGCGCCTGCGCGAACCGGTAGCGCCGGCAGGCCTCGGGCTGGACAATGCCGGCGGCTTCGCAAGCGGCAGACACGCGGGATTCGGGCCGGGCGAGCCGTTCGAGTTCGCGCTGGCAGGCCTCCGGATCGGTAATGCCTCTCTCACGGCATCGCGGGTCAATCTCCGGCAGCCGCGGCGCTTCGGCCGTCGCGGATGATCGCGGCCCTGGGGGGGGTGGAGCCGGTGGACGCCGTCCTTCCCGCGCTTCCGGGGCCGCCGGAGCTGACGGCCGCGAACGGCCGGACTCTGGCTCAACCGGCCTCGTTTCCCGGCCGGATCTCTCGGTCGCGATGACTCCCGGGGGTGGCGCGATTTCCGCCGCCGGCCGAGCCGGCGGCAGCGCGGGTGGCGGCGTGGACTCACGATTCGCCTCGCCCGCCCGCGGTTCCGCCACGCCAACGGGCGGGGCGGGGCGACCGGATTGCCCACCGGCAGTTTCCCCCCCGGTTACCTGCGCGGGACGTTCGCGCTCTTCTTTTTTGACCTCGGGTGCCTCCGGCCGCTCTTCGGAACCCAAAACCGTCACCGTGAGCGGATCGCTGGCGAACGACGCGCCGCGAAATTCCGCCACGGCAATCAGCTGGTACAACCCGCCGCGGTCGGGCAGGCGCCAACGGGCAATCCACGCGTTGCCCACCGACTCGGCTGGAACCTCGCCGCTCGCCGGTCCCGCGTACTGGAATCTGACCGCCGTCACCGTTGGTTCAACGCGCACGGCCAACGGCGCATTCCCCCGAAGTATTGCGCCAGTGCCAGGCTGCAGCCACGTCACCGTCACCCGGGAATCGGCGGCTTGCCCCGCGGTGGGCGGAACCGCGGGCGGGGCGGCGGGTTGGATTACGGTCGGCGGCACACCGCGGTCACGCTCAACCGCGGCCGGTGGCGGCGCCACCGCCAAAAACAACTCGGCGCTGCCGCGCTGGCCGTCGGTGAGCTCCGCGGTGGCGGTAATGGCGTAGCTGCCCGGGGCCAAGACACTGGTGTCCCAATAAAATTTATGGAGCCGCAAGTCGGGCAAGGGCTCGCCCGGATAAACCTGCTCGCGGCCATAACCTTTGACGCGGAAGGCGACCTCGCGAATCTGGTCAAACGCCGCCCCGACGCTGACGAATAAATACTTGGGGCTGTCCACGGGGCTTGACGGCGGGTTGGGGAAACTCACCGCGATCGGCGTGAGGGTGGCGGCGTTTTCCGATGCGAGCGTAAAGGTCGCCCCCTGGCGGCTGGTCGCCACCGCTCCCGCATGGCGCCCCGCCGCCGTCACCGAGTAGGTCGCCGGCGGCAACCGCGCGACGCCCAGTACATACTCCCAGCGCAATTTGCCTTCATCCAGCGCAGTGCCGATAAAGGTGAAATCCGGATTTCCGTCCGTGGCCGGGTTATCCAACCAGAAAGTCAATGATTCAAGCGGCCGGGTGCTTTCCGCCAGGAGCTGAACCTCGCGGTTACGCTGGCTGGTTGAGCCGTCCTTGGGTTGGTGGATGCGGATTTCCGGTAACACTATCAACGGTTCCCGGGGGGAAACCGGCGCGGGCGGCTGGGCCGGCGGAGCGGCCGTTTGAGGAACGGATGCGGCTGGTGGCGGTGCCACGGGGACCTCGACCGCGGGATTGACCACGGTCGGCGGCGGCGAGACGGGCGCGGACGGCTCGGGGGCAGGCTGACGCAACGTCAAAAAGAGCTCGGCCGTGCCGCGGCGGTCATCGGTGGTCTGCGCCTCAACCGCAATGACGTACGCGTCATTCGGAAAATCCTGGACATTCCAGTAAAACTTATAGAGCCTCAAATCGGGCACGTAGTCACCCAAATACCCCCATTCGCTTGTCAGATTACGCACGGTAAACTTGACTTGCCCGACGTCGTCGGGCTGGCCGCCTACTCGGGCAAAAAAGAATGTGCTTCCCGCGATCGGACTGGCCGGCGGATTGACAAAATTTACGGACAACGCGACCAACGGCGCCTTGGGCGCGGCGAGCGCGGCCGCAAAAAAACCGCCTCCGAGCGTCAGGGCAAACAACGCGGCGCTGACCAACCGTCCCAGCCAAAACCACCCCCAAAAAGACCTCGCCGGCATGTGGATAGCTCAAACAATGAGTTGACGAATCGTTTTCATTATACCACAATTACGGCTGCCCCTCCAAAGGCTCGCCATGCGGCTTCATCCCGCGGTTACAATGCCCGTCTCTGGATAGGTCGTTGGTCAAAGGTCATGGCAGCGGGTCAGGTCATGGGTTATGGCCGTAGGTCGAGTTACACCGATTGCATCCTCTTAACCCAATAACCAAGACCATTGACCAAACTCGCCGCCAAGACCAAAGACCATGACCGGCGCTGATGAGGGCCTCGTGACCATACGACGATGACGTGAGACAATACGGTATGTCATTTTCCCTCGGGATTGTCGGCTTGCCGAACGTGGGCAAAAGCACCCTCTTCAAAGCGCTGACGAAAAAACCGGTCAACATCGCCAACTACCCGTTCTGCACCATTGAGCCCAACGTCGGCGTGGTGACCGTCCCTGACCCGCGACTCCAGACATTAGCTGACCTCAACCGCTCGGCCGAGATCATTCCCACCGTGGTTGAGTTCGTGGACATCGCGGGACTGGTCAAAGGGGCGCATCAAGGCGAAGGACTGGGCAACAAATTTTTGTCCCACATCCGCGAGGTGGACGCCATCGCCCACGTCGTGCGGGACTTTGCCGACCCCAACGTCATCCACGTGAGCGGCGCGGTTAATCCGGGAAGCGACCGGGAAACGATCCTGTTGGAACTGACGTTGGCCGATCTCCAAACCGTTGACAAACGCCTCAAGGAAGAGACCCACCAGGCCAAGGGGAAAGACGCCAACGCCCAAGCCGCCGTGGCCGCGCTCGCCAAAATTAAGTCCGCGCTCAACCAAGGCCAACTGGCCGGCAGCGCCGCCCTCACTCCCGAAGAAACCGCCCGGCTGCGGCCCCTGAATCTACTGACGCAAAAACCCATCCTGGAGGTCAGAAACGTTGACGAGGCGGCGGCCAACAACTCCGCCCCCGGCGCGGTCGTGATATGCGCCAAGATTGAAGCTGAGCTGGCGGAACTCTCCGACCAGGAACGCCTGGAGTACCTGCAAGCGCTGGGCTGGTCCCAAAGCGGACTTGACCGTTTGATTGCCGCTGCCTACGCGACACTTAATCTGATTACGTTTTTCACCTCGGGTCCCAAAGAGACGCGCGCGTGGACCGTCCACCGCGGGGCGACCGCCCCGGAAGCCGCGGGCAAAATCCACTCGGACTTTCAGCGCGGCTTTATCGCGGCCGAAATCATCAACTGGCAAGACCTCGTCAACTGCGGCGGCGAGGCCAACGCCAAAACCCAGGGTCTGCTGCGGCTTGAAGGCAAAACGTACGTCATGGCCGACGGCGACGTCGCCCACTTCCGCTTCAGCGTGTAAGCTTCCAAACCCAAATCTCCCGCCGTACCCATTGGTTGGGGCGGGCGTAGCCCCACGGTCCACCGGCTGGCATAAACCCGAGACGTTGTACGGCGGCCGCCAACGGCACGGCCAGCGCCTGCCGGCCGTGGACCAACACCGGCGTCATAAACACGACCCGTCCGGCGGGCTTGAGGAGCGGCGAAAATGCGGCAAACGCATCGCGGTACAACGCCGCCAGTTCCGTGACCACCGCGCGCAACTGGTGGAGCGTCTCGCGGCCATGCCGCGGCGGTCCCAGATACGGCTCGCTAACGACGGCGTCAAATTTCTGGCCTGCCATGGTGGAAGGCAACGCCCGCGCGTCGCTTGGCCGCACTGACCACGCCACGGCCGCAACCGATGGGTAATGGCGTTGTAACCATTCCAGATTGCGCCGCGACTGTTCCACCGCGGCGGGAGAAATATCCGCGCCCGCCACGGTTTGAACTCCCGCCAACGCGGCTTCCGTCAAAATCGTGCCCGAACCGCAAAACGGATCCAGCAGGCTGCCGCCCGGCGGAATCCGGGCCAGATTGACCATGATCCGCGCCAATTTGGGCGGCAGCGTGCCGGAGCGGAGGTCGCGGTGCGGCCGGCCGACGTCACGGCGCGTGAAATCGTCCACGTCCTGCACCGCCAGCGTGCGCGCTAAACTGCCGTCCGGCAGCACTAAAAATTCAATCGCCCCATGACGGTTGACGGCGGCCGCCGGCAGCACGGCGGTTTTGGCCGTCACCAACCGGGCGGAAACTCCCCGTTGACGCAGCAACCGTTTCACCGCCAACCCGGCCGCCAGTTGCCGCGGACGCGGGGTTTTCGCGTACCAACTAATGCCAAACCGCGCGCGCTTTCCCGCCGGACGGCCGCGGGTAAGCTGATCCGCCACCGTCTCGGGCGTGAAGACCGGGGCAATCAGCTCGCCAATTTTCACCGTGCCGCCCAGCCGCGCTAACAAGCCAGCGACGTCCGAAAGACCCCACGTGCCCACCAGCACCGACGGACCCACGGCGTGAAACGCCGCCGGCAACACCGCCGCCAGCTCGGCCCGCGAAAGCTCCGGCTGATGCCCAAGGATAAACACGCTAGACGCCATACCGCGCGATATTGACATCAAACTGCTGGCCTGTTAGAATCACTATACCCTAGAAAAATCACCTTTCCCATGGGTCCGCGGTACCCACGGACCTGTCCCATGACTCATCCGCCCGGGACAAAGGTTGAACCGCTTCGACCCGAGTCGAGCGCGACTGCCTTTGCCCGGCCGAATGCCGGGTAATTTATTTGCACACCTCCGCAGCAAGGGAGTTTACCCCATTAGACAATGGAGGCGTGAAGTTCCCCTGCAACCTCGGCAAAAGCATCACCACCGAATGATGGAGGGTAGGACAGGGTTTGACCCTTGTCTAACGGGGTTTACGACCGAGGCGAGGAAGGTGTGGAAATAACCCCGCACCCATGGCGCTGTTCCCTGCCCTCCAGACGCCGCGTTGCCACCAACACGGCCTGACGCTCGCGAACCGCGCGGGCCGAATCCCGCACCAGAGCCAACGGCTCGGTGCGGGACAAGTAGCCCCTGATGACCGTGGGGCGCTTGCCCCGTACTTGACGCGCGGCGTCATAGTTCGGGGCAGCGGTTCGCCAAATCCTACCCGCGCCATGGGTGCTGGGGTAGAAGGAGAAGTGTTACCACCCCGTAATGCGGGGTTACCATAATTGGTTCTTCCGGCTTTTCCGTGGGTAAGACAAGTGTTATGATCGGTTCATCGGCCCCCTCCCTTAAGGTAAGGGAGGGAGGGGGTGGGTTATGCAGCGTGCGCGACCGCCATGGTTTTGGCGAATTCCAGCGTTTTTTGCCTCAAACTCATAACTCCCCTTCGTCCCCTAGTACCATAAGAGGGGAATCCGGCGCGAACCTCGCGTCGTAAGGGACGGTGTTACCCACACCAATGCCGGAAGAGCCCCATAATTCATCCCCCCCCCCACCTATGACTCGTTACGAACTCATGTACCTGGTCCCCGCCACCTGTGCCGAGGACGAACTCGGCAAAGTTTCCGCGCCGGTCCGCGACGTGGTTGCCAAGCACGGCGGGCGGATCACCTTTGAAGACAACCTGGGCAAAAAGCGCCTGGCGTATCCGATTAAAAAGGTCCAGCAATGCTACTACCTGATGGCGCACTTTGAGGCCGAACCCGGCCAGATCAAAGCGCTTGACCACGATTTAAAGTTAGCCGACGTGGTGGTTCGCCATTTGGTGATCAAGCGGTCGGAAGTTACGCGCCCGGCCGCTTTGCCCCCGGCTGCCCCCGCCCCGACCGCCGCGCAAGCCCAAGAGGACCTGGCGCGCGCCAAACTCGAAGACCTCGACCGCAAGCTGGATGAACTGTTGACGAAAGACATCATCTGACGACAATACCCAAGCACCAAATCTCAAATTCCAAACAATAACCAAAACTCAAAAAATTGGAATTTACGTATGATTTGTTTGGGATTTGGAGATTGGAATTTGGAATTTAATCAACATCTATGGATCTCAACAAGGCCATGATCATCGGGCGCCTGACGCGCGACCCGGAAGCCCGGACGACCCCGCAGGGAACCACGGTGACGTCATTTTCCGTCGCCACCAACTTCGTCTGGAAGGACCAAACCGGCACCCGGCACGATAAAACGGAATTTCACAACATCGTCGCCTGGCGCAAACTCGCCGAAACCATTGTCCAGTACCTCCGCAAGGGCAGCCGCCTCTACATTGAAGGCCGCCTCCAAACGCGGGAATGGCAAACGCAAGACGGCCAACGCCGCACCCGGACGGAAATTATCGCCGACAGAATGATCATGCTGGATAGCCGGCCCGCGGGAGGACCAACCGCGTTAAGCGTTCCGGCCGCGACGACCCCTGTCCCGCCGCCGGCCCCGCCAACGACGGAGCCGCCCGCGCCAGCACCCACGGCCGAAACCTCAAGCGGCGAGGAAATTAAAGTGGAAGATATTCCGTTTTAGTCCTCAGTGCACTGTGCACGGTACACGGCATCGTCGAGTTACCGCGATTGACTACCGGCTGTGCACCGCGCACTGAGTACTGTACACGCAAACCGATTCCGTGCCCTGAGCACTGTGCCCTGAGCACTACCCATGATATGTTTCGCTCCCGCTCCCAACCCCCTCATAACCCGCTGGCCAAAGAGCGCTACTGCCATTTTTGCGTCCACAACATTCCGCTGGTTGACTACAAGGATATTACCACGCTGCGCCGCTACATTTCTTCCTACGGCAAAATCGTGCCGCGGCGCAAAAACGGCGTCTGCGCCAAGCACCAGCGCAAACTCGCCACCGCGATCAAGCGCGCCAGAATCGTGGCGCTGTTGCCGTTCACGACGCGGTAGCATCGAGGTCCTAGTCATACGGTAACGATACCCGTTTCGTTCGACGTATGACGTCAGACGTATGACGATACGGGCCTCGACACCCTCAGCCGTTTGACGTACCACCGATCAAGATATGTCCCTCCTCTCCACGCTCAACGACATCAAACAAGGTCTCGCCATCGTCTACGCCGGCGAGCCGTATTTTGTGGTGCAGGCGAATTTCGTCCGGATGCAACAGAGAAAACCCGTGATGCAGACCAAACTGCGCAACCTCATCAACGGCAAGGTGCTGGAAATCACGTTCAAACCCGGCGACCGCGTGGAAACCGCGGAGATCGCCAAGCTGGATGCGACATTTCTCTATACCACCGATACCGAAGCCCATTTTATGGATAGCGCGAGCTTTGAACCAATCAGCCTCGCCCGGACCGACGTGGCCGCCAACCTGCCGTACCTGCGCGAGGGCGCGCCGGTGCAACTGGCCACGTTCAATGGCCAACCCGTCGGCTTGACGCTCCCGCCGAAAATGGATTTCAAAGTCACCGCAGCCGCCGATGCGGTCAAAGGCGATTCCGCCCAGGGCCGCGTGACCAAAAAAGTCACCGTGGAAACCGGCGCCGAGGTTGCCGTGCCCCTCTTTATCAAGGAAGGCGACACGATCCGCGTCAACACCCAAACCGGCGAATACGTCGAACGCGTCAACCCGTAACGCCGCGCGATACCACCGCTGCCAATGCACCCTCGAGGTCATCCAACACCTCGAGTTTTTTGTTAACGAATTGACACGGTGTTTCCATCATTTCCCATTGCCTCACCGCGCCACCACCAGCCGCAACAACGCGCGAAAATCCGCCAGGGTGAGCCGGCCGTCGCCGGTTAAGTCGGCTTTGGTAAGGTCAGGGGTTGCCATCCCCACTAGCATCTGGAAGTGCAGCCGCACGTCGGCGTAGGTCACCTTGCCGTCGCCGGACAAGTCGCCGCGGACCACGACATCGCC
>CAYJVS010000026.1:2232-11040 GCA_964373635.1 uncultured Gammaproteobacteria bacterium | reverse complement strand
TACCTGGATAGCGCGGCCACGACCCAGAAGCCAGCCGCGGTCATTGCCGCCATGGACAATTTCTACCGGCGGCAGTGCGCGAATCCGCGGCGCGGGCTGTACCAGCTGAGCGTGGAGGCAACCGCGATGGTCGAAGACGTCCGGCAGGAGGTGGCCGCGTTCATCGGCGGCCGTGCGGAGGAAGTGGTATTCACCTCCGGCGCCACCGCCGCGATTAACCTGGTCGCCTACGGCTGGGCGACTACCGCCTTGCGGCCGGGCGACACGGTCCTGGTGTCGTTGCTCGAGCACCATTCCAATTTTGTGCCCTGGCAGCAGCTGGGCCAGCTGCACCGGTGGCGGGTCGAGTTCATCCCCGTCGGTGCCACTGGGCAGCTGGATACCCGTTGGCTGCACGCGCACCTGCACCGTCGCGTTAAACTTGTCTGCGTCACGCACGCTTCCAATGCGCTGGGTGCCCAGCCGCCACTGGCCGCAATCGTTTCGGCGGCGCACCGCGTCGGCGCGCGGGTGCTCGTCGATGCGACCCAGGCCGTCGCGCACCAACCCGTCAACGTCCGCCGTTTAGGCTGCGATTGGCTGGCCTTCTCCGGCCACAAGATGTATGGCCCCATGGGTATCGGGGTGCTGTGGGGGAGAACTGAACTGCTGCGGCAAGCGCGGCCGTTCCACTACGGCGGGGAAATGATCCACCAGGTTACCGTCCTTGGCACGACCTTCGCCGAGCCGCCGGCAAAGTTCGAAGCCGGCACGCTGCACGCGGCTGGCGTCGTCGGCTTAGGTGCGGCTATTCGGTGGCTGCAGGGCCTTGGCTGGACAAGAGTTCTCGTCCATGAGCGGCAGCTGACCACCCACGCGCTGCGTCGGCTGTCGGCCCTGTCCGGTGTCACCCGGTACGGACCTCGAGGCGCGGCTGGCCGCGTACCGGTCATCAGTTTCAACCTCGACGGCGTCCACGCGCACGACGTAGCCCAAATTCTCGACGGGCAAGGGGTTGCCGTGCGCGCCGGCCACCACTGCGCCATGCCGTTGATGGCCACCCTGGGCGTGCCCGCCACGGTTAGGGTGAGTTTTGGAGTGTACAATACGGTGGGGGATGTGAATCGTTTGATTGCCGGACTCAAGCAGGTGCAGAAGTTTTTCCATCCCCCCGACAAAAAATCCCCAATCCCAAATCCCAAATAAATTCAAAAATCCAATACCGAAATTCCAAACGTTTGGTATTTTGAATTTTAGTCATTGGGTATTGTTTGGAATTTGGTGCTTGGTACTTGGAATTTACCGTCTTATGGATCCTTACCGCCAGCGCATTTTAGACCACTACCGGCACCCGAGAAATTTCGGGACCTTGCCGCGTCCTACTCACCGCGCCAAGCGCGCCAACCCCTTGTGCGGGGACATCATCACTCTGGAAGTTAGCGTGGCGCGGGACCGGATTCAGCAGGTCGCCTTTCAGGGTGAGGGTTGCGCGATTTCCCGCGCGGCCACGTCGCTGTTGACGGAGGCGGTGCAGGGTAAAACCGTGGCCATGGCGCGGGCCCTGACCGCGGCGCGGGCGATTGCGCTGCTGGGTGTTCCGATTTCACCGGCGCGACAACCGTGCGCCCGCTTGGGGTTTGAAGCGCTGCAGGCCGCCATCGGGAAGGATTGAGCGGATGGCACCACGAAAAATCCCCCCGAAATACCGGGGGGATTTTTGCTAACCGAACGAAAGCGTCGGTTAGAAGCGGCCACCACCACCACCGCCACCGAAGCCCTGGGAGCGGAACGCTTCCCGGCGCTTGCGGTTGCAGTCACGGCAGTAGATCTTGCCGTAAGTCCCGTCCTCTTTTTCCGAGGGCTGGAACGGCAATTCCTTGATGTCAACGCCGCACTCCGTGCACTTGATATTGAGGGCGGAAACGTCGTACATCTGCCGCGGTGGACGTGATCCAAAGTCTTGCATGAGGTTGTTCACCGTACGTCAATTGTTAGACTTATCGCTGACTAGGTGAACGACCTTTTTTCTTACCCCGCGAATGCGGGGAGTACACCTACGCCGATAATGTCATTACTCTACACCATCGTGCTCACGATGTCAATGGGTGAGCCGGTGGGGCGACCCGAGTAAACCGAAAGAATTTATGTCTCCCGACCATTCTCAAAAGAAATATTTAGCGGCAAAACATATAAATTTCTCTAAAATAAGCTATCTTTCCCCTTTCCCGCGCCGTGGTGAACCCTTGATTTTTCAAGGATTTGTGATACCATCGGCATATGGTTGGCGATAACCGATCCCGCCCGGGTCTTTGGCTCGCATTGGGCTTTGCCTGGAAGCTCGGCTACAGCATCGCGGTGCCGTTGGTGCTGCTGCTGTTGGTTGGCCGGTGGCTGGATCAACGCCTGGGTACCGCGCCGTGGCTGCTGATCACTGGCCTGGTGGTGTCCTTTGTCCTCACCAACGTCCTGATGTTTCGCGAGGCGATGCGGGTGATGCAACAGGCGGATGGAGAGCATAAAGATGTACCACCTCGAGGAGACACCACTAAACCAGACCCAAGGTAGCGCGGTTATAGTTGGAGGTGTGGCTGCCCGTATGGTCATAGGGTGTGGTCGTGAGGATCCGCGTTGCGGGGTAGTTGCGCGGCAACTAAACTCGAATGACCGAATGTTTGAAACATTTAGTCATTCAAAATTTGTTCGAAATTGGAGAATTCGAAATTGATTCACCCATGCTTTCCCCTGAAGCCGCCGCCGAGTCCGCTGGTCCCGCCATCTCGTTGGCGGCGGAAAAAGTTGGCGCGCTCTTCGGTTGGCCCATCACCAATTCGCTCTTGGCCAGTTGGCTGGTGGTGGCAACCCTGGCGGCGGTCGGCCTGGCGGTGCGGCGGCGGGTGCGGGTGGTGCCGCGCGGACTGCAGAACGCGGTTGAGGCCGTTTTGGAATTTCTCTTGAATTTGGCCGACCAAGTCACGGGCGACCGGCGCGAAAGCGAACGTTTTTTCCCCTTGGTGGCAACGATTTTCCTTTTCATCGTGACCGCGAACTGGTTTGGACTCCTGCCGGTGTTTGGCCCCCTGGGGATTGCCGCGGTCCACGAAGGTCGGGTAACGGTGGTGCCGCTCTTGCGCTCGGCGAACGCTGATTTGAACACGACGCTCGCCTTGGCGGTCATCGCGGTGGTCAGCCTGCAGGCGTTTGGCGTGGCGACCATCGGGTTCGCTAAGTACGCGGGAAAATTTTTTAACTTCAAAAACCCGGTGCTGTTGTTCGTCGGGCTGCTGGAGCTGATCGGCGAGGCGGCCAAAATGATTTCGTTTTCCTTTCGGTTGTTTGGCAACATTTTCGCCGGCGAAGTGCTGCTGATCGTGGTGGGGTCGCTGGTGGCCTACGTGGCGCCGCTGCCGTTTTATATGCTGGAGTTGTTCGTCGGGTTTATCCAGGCGCTGGTATTTTCCATGCTGACCTTGGTGTTTTTGAAAATGGCGACCGCGGAGGCGCACGGATCGGGCGGGTGACTGGCGACCATTGACACCATGGGTAGGCGTCGTATAGTATCGGTGTTCAAAAATGATTTGGCTTTAAATCTTAATCCCCTTCACCTATGGCCTTAGAACCAGAAGCGGCCAAGAATTTTGCCGCCGCCGCCGCCATTGGCATCGGTTCGCTGATGCCGGCGTTTGCCATCGGCAAGCTCGCGGCCAAAGCGATGGAGTCGATCGGCCGCAATCCGGAGTCGGCCGGAAAACTCCAGACGCCGATGATTTTGGCGATCGCGTTTGCCGAGGCGATCGCGATTTACGCGCTGGTGGTCGCGCTGATCATCAAATTTGTCTAAAGGATGGATGAGCTGATCGCCAAACTTGGCCTTGACTGGCGGTTGCTGCTGGCCCAAACGGTCAATTTCGGGCTGCTCTTGGCGGTGTTGAGCTGGGCGCTGTATCGGCCGCTGTTAAAGGTCATGCGGGAGCGGCGGGAGAACATTGAACGCGGCCTGCGGGATACCGCGGCCGCCAAACAACAGCTCCACGAGCTGGCGGCGTACCGCGAACGGCAGTTGGCGGAGTTTCGCCGGCACGCCGACGCCATGGTCGCGGAAGCCGTGGCATTGGCCGAGGCGACCAAAAAGGCCGCGGTCCAAACCGCGAGCGAACAAGCGGCAAAAATCATGCGGCAGGCGCATGACGCCATCGCCGTCCGGCAGGAGCAGATGCTCGACGAGCTGCGCGGGCAACTGGCGGATCTCGTGGTGCAAGCCGCCGGCAAGGTCTTGGACGGAAAATTGACCGATGCGCAGCACCGGCAGTTGGTGGCGGACGCCGCGGCTGCCCTCAAACAGACATGAAGATCCCGGCGCAAGCGGCCGACTATGCCGTGGCGTTTCTGGCCGCCGGGCGCGAAGCCCCCGCGGTCCATCCGGCGGCGCTCGCCGAAGGATTTTTCCGCGTGCTGGAGGAAGACGGGATGCTTGCGCGGTGGCGCGAAGTTGAAGCCGAACTGATGGCGCGCGCGATCCCGCGTTCGGCCGTGGTCGCGCGAGCTGCTGACGCCGAGGCGGTGCGGGGAACCCTGGGCCCGGGCGTTGCGATCACGGTGGACCGACGCCTGATTGCCGGCGCCGTAATCCGCCGCGGCGACACGCTGGTTGACAACAGCGTCGCCGGCCGGCTGCGCCAACTCCGCCAGCGGTTATCCGGCAACCCGGAGTAATACCTCCTTAACTGCTGTGCACTGAGCACTTAGTCCTGAGCACTAAACCCATGACCGACTCTCGCCCGATTATTGAGCAACTCAAGGAACGGATCCTCGCGTACACCCCGCGCCTGGCGGCGGAAGAGGTGGGTACCGTGCTGTCCGTCGGCGATGGCGTCGCGCAGGTTTCCGGATTAGCCAGCGTCGGGGCCCTGGAGATGGTGGAATTTACCACCGTCCGCGGGCCGGCCACCGGCGTGGCGTTTAACCTCGAGGCCGGGCGGTGCGGCGTGGTGGCGCTGGATGAGGCGTCAGGCATTAAAGTCGGCGACACGGTGCGGGCGGCCGGTAAGGTTTTGTCCGTGCCGGTCGGTCCGGCGCTGTTGGGACGCGTGGTGGATGCCTTGGGCCGGCCGCGGGACGGTCGTGGCCCGCTCCAGGCCGCGTCCGCGTACCCGGCCGAAAAAATCGCGCCCGGCGTCATTGCCCGCCAGTCGGTGGACACGCCGCTGCAAACCGGCGTCATCGCGATTGACGCGATGATTCCGATTGGCCGCGGTCAGCGCGAGCTGATCATCGGCGACCGCCAGACGGGCAAAACCGCGATCGCCATGGACACGATCATCAATCAAGCGGGCCAGAATGTCGTTTGCATCTACGTCGCGATCGGTCAGAAAGAATCCAAGGTCGCCAAGATCGTGGACAAGCTCCGCGTCACCGGGGCGCTGGAATATACCGTGGTGGTCTCGGCCCCCGCGGCCGCGACCGCCGCCCTGCAGTGGCTTACACCGTACGCCGGCTGCGCGATCGGCGAGTGGTTCATGGATCAGGGTAAAGACGCCCTGGTGATTTACGATGATTTATCCAAACACGCGGTGGCCTATCGGGAAATCGCGCTGTTGTTGAAGCGGCCGCCGGGACGCGAAGCCTACCCGGGCGACATTTTTTACCTCCACTCGCGGCTGTTGGAACGCGCTTGCAAGCTCAATGCCCAGCACGGCGGCGGCAGTTTAACCGCGCTGCCGATAATTGAAACCCAAGCCGGGGACGTGTCCGCCTACATTCCCACCAACGTCATTTCCATCACCGACGGGCAAATTTATTTGGAAACCGACCTCTTTTACCAGGGGATTCGTCCGGCCGTAAACGTCGGGCTGTCGGTCTCGCGCGTCGGCAGCGCCGCCCAGATCAAGGCCATGAAAAAAGTCGCCGGCAAGCTGCGGCTGGACCTGGCGCAATTTCGCGAACTCGCCGCCTTCGCGCAGTTTGGTTCGGACCTGGACGCCGCGACGCGGCAGACGATTGAACGGGGCCGGCGGCTGACCGAAGTTTTGAAGCAACCCCAGTACGCGCCGCTGCCGGTCTCCCATCAGGTGGCCCTGCTCTTCGCGGCCATCAACGGACACCTCGATGGCGTGCCCGTTGAGCGCGTGGGGGAGTGGAAAGAAAAGTTTATCGGGGTGCTGCAAACGCGCGGCCAAGCGTGGGCCACCAAGCTTCAGGAACAGCGCGAGTTAACGCCGGGTCTGGAGGAACAGCTCAAAACGTTGATTCAGGAGTTTCATCAAGGTTTCAGCCAAGCACCAAATTCCAAGCACCAAATTCCAAACAAACTTCAATGACCAAATCTCAAAATTCAAAATGTTTAGGATGTACGTGTTGGGATTTTGGTATTGTTTGGAATTTGGAATTTGGAATTTGGAATTTTAACTATGCCGACTGCTAAAGATCTGCGCCGCCGCCTGAAATCGGTCCGCTCGACGCGGCAGATCACCAAGGCCATGCAGCTGGTTTCCGCCGTCAAGATGCGCGGCAGCCAGCGCACGGCGCTTGCCAGCCGAACCTACGCCCAATGGTCGTGGGCGTTATTGCGGCAGCTCGCGGCGCAAACGCCCGCGCAGCTTCACCCGTTGCTTCAGGTTCGGCCCGCGGTGCGCCGCGAAGCGGTGATCGTGATTTCCGCCAACCGCGGCTTGGCCGGGAGTTTTCATGCCACGCTCTTGGAGCGCGCCGCTGCCTACCTCACGCGGCGGCAAGCGGCCGGAATCGCGGTGGACGCGGTGATTGTGGGTAAACGCGCGCGCGCGCTGGCGACGCGCTGGGGCTTTGCGGTGGTAGCCGAGTATGAGCGGCGCGATGCCTACACCGACTTGGCCCAGACGTTGCCCGTGGCGCGGTGGGCCGTCTCGGAGTTTCTGGCCGGGCACTACGACCAGGTGAGCGTGGTGTACATGGAATTTGTCAGCACGCTGCGCCAAACGCCGATGACGGTGACGTTATTGCCGGCCAACGTCAGCGCGCTGCAAGCGGCGCTGGAACGAACGGTGGGCCCCCTGCATGACCCGGGGGACGATGAGGGTGAGGAACCCGACTCCGTGTTTGAACCCAGTCCAACGGCGGTGCTGGATATGCTGTTGCCGCGGTGCATTGAAATGCAAATCTACCAGGCGGCGTTGGAAACGGCCGCGTCCGAACACTCCGCGCGCATGGTGGCGATGAAAAACGCCACCGATGCGGCGAGTGACTTGATTGACGACCTGACGCTCTCGTACAACCAGCTGCGGCAGGCCAGCATTACCAAAGAGTTATCGGAAATCTCCACCGGGAGGCTGGCGCTTTCGTAGGAGTAAGCCATAAGCAGTCAGGAGTAAGCAGTAGGTATTTGTTAATCTTACCAACCGCATACTCCATACTCCTGATTCCTTATTCCTGAAGGCAACTATGGACGGCAAAATTTCCCAAATCATCGGTCCGGTGGTTGACGTGCAGTTTGCCGAACAGCCGCCGGCGATTTATGAGGCGCTGGAGATCAGCCGTACCGGCGGCCGGCTGGTGCTGGAAGCGGTGCAGCACCTCGGCGGCGGGGTGGTGCGCTGCATTGCGCTCGGCCCCACCGACGGCCTCAAGCGCGGACTTGCCGTCGCGGCCACGGGCGCGCCGATTGCCGTGCCCGTGGGCCCGCCGACGTTAGGCCGAATGTTTGACGTGCTGGGCGAACCGATTGACGGTTTAGGCGCGGTGGGCAACGCGCCAGAAAAGTTATCCAAAGCGCCCATCCACCATGCTCCCCCGAAGTTCACCGAGCAATCCACCAAAACGGAAATTCTGGAAACGGGCATCAAGGTGATTGACTTGATTTGTCCGATCCTGAAGGGCGGCAAGGTCGGACTGTTTGGCGGCGCCGGGGTGGGCAAAACCGTCATCATCCAGGAGCTGATCCGAAATATCGCGGCCGAGCACGGCGGGGTGTCGGTGTTCGGCGGGGTAGGGGAGCGCACGCGCGAGGGCAACGACCTCTGGAACGAGATGAAGGCATCCGGCGTGCTGGCGAAAACCTGCCTGGTGTTTGGCCAGATGAACGAGCCGCCGGGCGCCCGTGTTCGCGTCGGCTTGACCGCCCTGACCCTGGCCGAATACTTCCGCGACGTGGCCGGCCAAGACGTGCTGCTCTTCATTGATAACATCTTCCGTTTCACCCAGGCGGGATCTGAGGTCTCGGCGTTGCTCGGCCGCATTCCCTCGGCGGTCGGGTATCAACCGACGTTGGCCAGCGAAATGGGCGAATTGCAGGAACGGATTACCTCCACCACCAAGGGCTCCATCACGTCGGTGCAAGCCGTCTACGTGCCCGCCGACGACCTGACCGATCCGGCGCCAGCCACCACCTTTGCCCACCTGGATTCCACCGTGGTCCTCTCGCGCTCGCTGGCGGAGCTTGGGATTTACCCGGCGGTAGATCCGCTGGATTCCACCTCCACCATCCTGGATCCCGGCATCGTCGGCGCGGACCACTACCGCGTCGCCCGCGGGGTGCAAAAGGTCCTGCAGCGCTACAAGGATTTGCAAGACATTATCGCGATTTTGGGCCTTGAGGAACTGTCCGACGCGGACAAGCTCACCGTCGCGCGCGCCCGCAAAATCCAGCGCTTCCTGTCGCAGCCGTTTTTTGTGGCCGAGACCTTCACCGGCCGGCCGGGCCAGTACGTGCCGCTCAAGGAAACCATCCGCGGCTTCCAAATGATCTTGGACGGCCAGCTCGACGCCGTCCCCGAGCAGGAGTTTTACCTGAAAGGGGGGATTGAAGAAGTGAAACAATAAGTGCTAAGTGCACAGTGCTAAGTGCACAGTGCTAAGTGC
>CAYJVS010000026.1:0-2132 GCA_964373635.1 uncultured Gammaproteobacteria bacterium | reverse complement strand
AGTGCTAAGTGCACAGTGCTAAGTGCACAGTGCTAAGTGCTAAGCCCTGGTATAGTGTGACGGTCAATACGTTCCAAGATATTCAAGCGTGGCAGGCCGCGCATCGTTTGGTGCTGGAAGTTTATCAACTCACTCAAAAGTTTCCACCCGCTGAACTTTTTGGCTTAACTTCACAGCTCCGTCGCGCGGCCGTTTCCGTTGCGCTTAATATCGCCGAGGGTTTCAAACGTAAATCTCGCGCCGAGAGTCTCCGT
This sequence comes from uncultured Gammaproteobacteria bacterium, assembly GCA_964373635.1. Classification (GTDB taxonomy): domain Bacteria; phylum Patescibacteriota; class Patescibacteriia; order Buchananbacterales; family GWA2-38-13; genus VMFR01. The sequence continues at coordinate 1,878 of CAYJVS010000026.1, read as the reverse complement.
TTTTACAATATGGCAGCATCGTCTTTAGAGGAAGTAAAGTGCGCCTTACTCATTGCACGTGATTTGCATTATTGTCCGGTCGAGGAGTATGAGCGGGTATGGGCTCATGCCGAAGAGACTGGTCGTATTCTTTACGGCTGGGTTATCAGTCAACAACCGGTTAAACATGCTTAGCACCGTGTACTGAGTACTGAGCACTTACGAATGCCTCTTCAATTCAAACTCGCCACGCCCGAGCGCCTGGTGCTGGAAACCGAGGCGGATTCAGTTTCGGTGCCCACGCGGCTGGGTGAGATCACGGTGCTGCCCAACCACGCGCCGTTGGTGGCCAACTTGGAACCCGGGGAGCTGATCATCCGCCAGGGCAAAAAGATCCACCACCTCGCCGTGGCCGGCGGCTTCATTCAGGTTAAGGCCGGCAGCGAAGTGATGATTCTTGCTGATGCGGCTGAACGGGTTGAGGAAATTGACGTCGCGCGGGCCGAGGAAGCCCAAGCGCGGGCGGCCAAGCTCAAGCGGGAAGCCAAAGACGACCGCCAGTTCGCTGATGCCGCGGCCAGCTTAGCCAAGCACTTGGCGCGGCTGCGCATCGCCCGCCGCCGGCGCGGGCCGCGCTCTCCGCCGGGGCCGGGAGGAACCCATGAACTCTCGTCGCAGTAGCGCCGTTTCGGGGTAGCGCCGGTGTTCGAATTACCTTTTCGGGGTATTGCACGATCGTGCAATACCCCGAAAAATTGCCGGAGCTTTTCGTTGGCGCAACGCCATGCTTGACGCTATCCTCGCCATGCCGCCAAGAACGGCGGGAGTTGGCAGCGACGGAACGCAAGTTATGGCAACGCTGACATTTTCACCGTGATTTTCTGGCGCGGTGATTGCGCCAGGGCAACCACCAGCACGGTCACGTTGTCGCTGCCGCCGCTCTGGAGGGCGGCGTCGGCGAGAGTTTCGGCAATGGTTTTGGGTGTTTTGTGCCAGGCGGTGATTTGGGCCACCGCGTCGTTGGCAAGCGCATCCCAAAGACCGTCGGTGCCCAGCACCAGCCAGCGGTCTCCGGCCTCCAACAACCGGCGGCCGATCTCGGGCGTGGCGATCACGCCGGCGGCCTTGAAACTTCGGTCGCCCAGGCTCCGGGTTGGCATCAGGCCGTCGGGACCAACAAACAGGTACGGCGGTCGAATTACCGCCCGCCCGCTTGCGGTAATCCGTTGCAATTCCGCGGGATTGTCCAGCCGATGCTCGCGGGTGAGCTGCTGATGGCCATCAGCGGTCACCAGGAGCAGCCGGCAATCGCCACAGTTCGCCCAGGTCATTTGCCCCGAGCCAATCAGCACCGCCAGGGCGGTTGTCCCATCCTCGGCGCGGGGTTCAATTTCCGCCGAGGTGGCCTCAAAACTTTCCCGCAATATCTCCCCCTTCCCTCCCCCTCGATGGGGGAGGGTGAGGGAGAGGGTGGGGTGATTCATTTTTTTCGCCACTTTCTCCGGCAGCGTAGCAGCCGCGCGGCGCGCCGCCGCCTCGCCGCCGTGGCCATCAAAAATGGCGCCCAAAAACCACCCCGGCGGTCTAGCCACGCACCAGGCGTCTTCCTGGGCGTGACGAGCCCCCTGGCGTTGGGCGGCGTGGCACTCCATGGTGCGCGCGTTACTCATATCGGCCAACCAGCAAACTCGTTTCCTCGTGGCGCGATGCGGGGTATCAACCCAAAATAAATCTCCTCATCGTCCCTACTCGATGAGGAGCTGTTTGGGTCTGAAATAAACGAGGAAAAAGGAGGAACCTACCGAGGGTGTGTAGGGAAGGGTAGGTTGTAATATACAAAGATCAGGCTATGAAAAATATACATCACCATTTTTCCCCTGTCAACACCCCTCTCGCCTA
>CAYJVS010000025.1:0-11059 GCA_964373635.1 uncultured Gammaproteobacteria bacterium | reverse complement strand
CGTCGGTGGTGGGGTTTGAACTGCTGCTGGGCGGAGTGATCTACCGCGGCCCGGGGTTGAAAGCGGCATAAAACACGGGTGGATTATTTGATTCCCCATCGCCATACGCGGTGGGGAATTTTGATCTTGGGGCAGCGCGCGGGCTCCACGCCCGGCCACCGCTGGGGCCAGGTACCGCCTAAATCATCGTTGTTGGTCGCTAAAAAAATCGCCCATGATGATCGGGGCGATTTTTTGCGTTGTAAGAGGAAAGAAAAGGGCCGGCTAAGATTGTTTGGGTCGAAAGGGTAGTTGGAGTTGGGTGAGATAAGCCGGCCCATGGTTTGACGTGATGTAGGTAAGGTGCAACAACAAAGGAAGTATAGCAACGACCACCACCATAAGTCAATGACAGTTATCCACCGCCCAAAAATCCTAACCCTTGACGGGATAACAGAATCGGCGCAAGCTAAACCATCGGCTCGAACCGTGGTCAAACGAGCCGGCGCAAAAACCGCCGTGGAGGGAAGTACCCTGATGAAAGAAACAGTCGCGGACGTCCTGCTTGGGATCTACGACCTCTTTCTCGCGCTCGTGCGCTTGAGTCTGTACCCGGTGTTGGTCGCGGGAGTTTCTGGGATCTACGCCGGCGTGTATCTGCTCTTTAACGATGATTTCTACGGCCTCGGATTCTTGCTGGTCGGGATCATCATCGCCGGCCTCCTGGCTATCAGTTGGAAGCCGGCGTGGGAGAGCACCAAAACTCCCCGCCGACAACGATCCTAAAACATCGTTGGCAACCAATGACCAGCCATCTCCCCGCCTCCGCCACCACGGGGAGTTTTTTATTCCCTTTGCATGCCCGGCCTTGAGCGTATCATGGTACAATGCCGTTACCGGGCAGCCATTATCATATGCGACGAGGACAACTCATCATCTTGCTGGTAGTCCTGGCGATTGGGGGGTGGCTGGTGGCCTGGGCGTGGACGAGGACCCAGTACCCCATCCGCAACGCCCCGGCGGCCGGCAAAACAATTGTGGCATTTGGCGACAGCTTGATTGCAGGCGTGGGCGCGTCAACCGGCGCGGATTTCGTCAGCCGCGTCAGCCAGAAGATTGAACGCCCCATCGTCAACGCCGGTGTTCCCGGCGACACCACGGCCCAGGCTCTCGAACGCCTCGACGCCCTGCTTCAGCTCCAACCCGACGTGGTTTTAGTTCTCATTGGCGGTAACGACGCGATCGCCCGAGTACCCCTGGACCAGACCATCGCCAATCTCCGCCAGATTATCATCCGGCTGCAGGACCATGGCGCCGCGGTGCTGCTGCTCGGGATCCGCGGGGGCATCGTGGGGGATCCCTACCGCCGCGCGTTTGCCGCGCTCGCGCGCGAGCTTCACGCCGCCTACGCGCCAAATGTCCTGGACGGCGTCTGGGGCAACAACTATCTGATGGCTGACGAAATTCATCCCAACGACCGCGGGTACGGCGTCATGGCGGAGCGCATCACGCCGGTAGTGCAGGAGCTGCTCCGACCGTAACGCCGCAAATATTCAAGTCCACGACCAAGGAGAGGGTGGCGAAATATATGTAACGCTTCCAAAACTTTCGGCGTGAATTATGTGGTGAACGAGCGCACGCGATTGACAACTGCCGTAATAACCGTCACCATTCGAATTGGTGGTTCTTTACCTGAATATATTTCTCTCCGCGTTCTTCAGAGGCCGCGATGCGCCATATTTTGTGGTTAATCGCCATTTTGGCATGTATGCTCTTCCTCTTCACGATTTCCTCCGCCCTCCTCTGCTTCGTGACCGGGGTACTGCTGTTGGCAGTCTTTTCCAGCCCGATGCTTGGTTTGATTTTCATGGGCGCGGGCCTGATGGTGGGCCTTACCGTCCTGATCGGCTGGATCGCGCTGACGGGACAATCGACCTAAGGCGCGCCTGACGCGCTCTTTCTCTTCCGCGCCGTGCCCCGCCCGCGCGGAATTTATTACCTCAATTTTTTATTTCCCGCCGCGTATGCTACCATGGGGCTACCCTTATGACGCTGCTTGACCGGCTGCGGCAGCTGCGGAGTGACGTGGCGCGGCGCGAAGGCGTCGAACCGTACTTCGTGCTGCATAATGCCACCCTGGAAGCCATCGCGCGGGAACAACCGGCCAGCGTTGCCGCGCTGCAAGGCATCAAAGGCTTGGGGCCCAAAAAAATCGCGCGCTATGGGGAAATGATCATCGCCGTGGTCCGCGGTGAGCAGCCAACGCCGCCGCTGCCCGCCGCTTCACCCGAGCCGGCCGTGAGCGTCGGCGAGTACCTTGCACGCCTGAATGTCTCGCTGGCAGCATGGGGCGCGCGCATCCGCGGCGAAGTCGGGCGGGTCGAACAACGGCCGCAGGCGCTGTACTTTGACCTCCGCGACCCGCAAGGCGACGCCGTACTCTCCTGCATCGCGTTCATGCGCCGCTACGAACTGATGGGAGTCACCCTCGAAGAAGGGCTCGAGGTGATTGTCGAGGGAGTACCTAACATTTACCCGCGGACGGGGCGGCTGAATGTTCGCGTCGAGACGATTGAGTTGGTGGGCGAGGGCAAGCTCCAACAGGCCTACCGCGCCCTCAAAGAGCGGCTGCAAACGGCCGGCTTATTTGATCCGGCCCGCAAACGGCCACTCCCGGCGTATGTCCAGCGGATCGGGCTGATCACGTCGGCGCACGGCGAGGCGATTCACGATTTCACCACCAACCTCGAACGCGTCGGGCTGCGGGTGCTTTTTTACGACTGCCGCGTGGAAGGCGCGCGGGCGGTGCCGGAGCTCGTCGCGGCCCTGGCGTGGTTTAACCGCCAACCGGCCGTTGACGTCATCGTCATGGTCCGCGGGGGCGGCAGCTGGGAAAGTTTGCAAGCCTTTAACAACGAAGCGGTCTGCCGCGCGATTGCGGCCGCCAACGTGTGCGTCCTGGTGGGGATTGGGCACGAGCGCGATGTGCCGCTCGCGGCGCTCGTTTGCGACCGCTACGTCTCGACGCCCACCGCCACGGCGCATGAGATCAGCCGCTCCTGGCGCGAGGCCAAACTGCTGGTGCCGCAAGCCGCCCTGACGATTCGCCAACGGCTTGATCAACGCGTTTCAGAACAGCGGGAATTGCTGGCGCGAAGCTCATCCGCCGTTCCGCGCGCGATCAGTTCAAGCGTTTTTGCCTCGCGGCGCGCGCTCCACATCGCCGCGGAACGAGTGCGCGGCCACGTCCTCAACCTGTTGGCGCTGATGCCGCGGATTTTGGAGCGCTTTTGGGCCGCATTGCAGCGTTGCCGCCGCCAACTGGAGCAACAGCGGCAAACCGCCGGCCAGGCGGCGACGGCCATTGGACGCGCGTTGCTCCAGGCGTTCGCCAACCAGCGCCAGCGGTTGGAGCTGGAAACGCGGCACCTGAACGCGCGCAACCCCGAGAATCTCCTCAAGCGGGGCTGGAGCCTCGTGGCCAAGGCGGGCCGGATTGTCCGCTCTAAACGTGAGCTTGCCCCGGGCGACGTGGTCCAGTTGCGCTTCGGCGACGGCGGGGCCGAATCAGAAATTCGACACATCACCGAGTAACCATGACCACCAGTGATCAAAGTTTCAGCAAAAATTTTCGGCAGCTCCAGCAAATCGTGGCGTGGTTTGACGAGCAGCGGGAAATTGACGTTGAGGAAGGGATGATCAAAGCCAAACTGGCCGCCGAGCTGATCCAGCTCTGCAGCCACCGCTTACACCAGTTAGAAAATGAATTCACGGCGATCAAGCAGGAACTTGACACGGCGATCGCTCCGCCCGGCGAAGGTACGAAAGGCTGATCTGGGCTTGCTACCATGCTACGTAGCATGGTAGCAAGAGCGTCAGCGTATGCGCGGCAGGCAATGGGAATTTAAGCGCCGGCGGTTTGAACGGTGGATCGCGGAAGCCGTGGCGGCGCTGCCGCAACGGCTGCGGCATCGGCTTGAGAATGTCGCGTTCGTGCTGGAAACTGAAGAATCGAGCGGCCGTTACCTCGGGCTGTACCATGGCATCCCGCACCTCTATCGCGGCCAGGGTTACAGCGGCGTGCTGCCGGACAAAATTACCATCTACGCCGGCGCGATTGAACGCGAGGCGCGACACCCGCGCGAACTGCCCGAGTTCGTCCGGCGCGTCGTCTGGCATGAAATCGGCCACCACTTTGGGTTTACCGACGCTGAACTCACCGTTTTAGAACGTCACTGGGAAAAACGCCGGACAAAAAAACCCCGCGCGTCTTCTGCCAACGCGAAATGACGAATCGCGCCGCTCTCCAAGGGACGAACGGAAACCGCGCGGCCAATACCCGCACCCATGCCACTGGATCTCAAACGCTCAAACAGCGGACGTCCAACCCGGGCCTTCCACCGGTTGAGCGGTGAGGCTAATTATCGCCAAAGCAACGCCATCACAACCGTTGCATTTGACGTCGGCGATGAGGCGCGGACCGTGGCGGCGAAACTCTTGGCCGTTCAGACCGTGTCCGACCGCCAACGGCTGGGTGAGGCGCTGCTGGATCGGCTCGCCGACGACGCCGGCATTGACATCTGCACCCTCAAAGTCTCCGCCACCCGGCAATACCACCGGCGTCACGGTCCTCGCGTGGTTTTCCGTCAGTACGGCTCCTACCGTCCGCGGTCGCGGTATATTTACATCCAGAATCTCACCGCGGTACGGGGCCAACCGCTCGCCCCGCGCGCGTTTCTGGAAACATTGCTCCACGAATGGACGCACCATTACGACACCGTCACCCTCGGGTTAAACTCGATTCACACCAGCGGTTTTTACGCCCGCCTGAAAGATCTGAAAACGCAACTCGGTCTCATCGTTTCGCCGTTGTAATGATTGAGTTTTGTATCAACCACGGCGTCGCAAAAAAATTGCATGCTTTCCGTCCGCGGATGATCCCGCGTGGATCAGCGTGTGGATCCGCGCGGTCTCCCGCGTCTGACCCGAGGTACACCTCCGCGGCGGCGTTGCGGTGGGGTGACGCGGTTCCAAGGCACGGGAAGCCCGAGGGGTCATTCCCGCCCTGCCAACGGGGGAAATCCATAAAAACTACCGCCCGTCATCCTGGCTTGTCCAGGATCTGGGGAGTCTCGCCGCGAGACGACTCCAGGATCTGGCTGGTCCAGGATCGGGACGCTGCCAGGATCGGGACGTGGCGCAAGATTCTGGCAGCGTCCAGGCGTCATCCTGGCCGAGTCCAGGATCTGGCTTATTGATTGGCCTGGATTCCGGCTCCGGGGCCGGAATGACACCAAATGCGTAAGTCCTATTTATTTCAGAGTTGTGAACTGATACCCTCGTCCCTCTCCACTCCGTCGCCAAAGTGTGGTAGAGTAATGAGTGAAGCACGGCGTACTTATCAACCATTAACCGCCCACCCATGGCACAAACGCCCAAAATGCGCCGCCGGCCCACCGCGCCCGTGGCCCGGCAAAAGCCCTTACCCGAGCAGGTGCGCCAAACCTTTCAGGAGGCCACCACCGATCTGATGCGGCTGGCCAAGCACGCCAAGCTGCGGTTTAATCAGCTTGATACCGCCACCAAACGTAAAGTCATCGCGGGCTTGAGCGGCGTGGCGGCGCTCTTGGCGCTGCGCGCCCGCCACCGCCGGCGGAAGCGGAATAAAGACCGCTGATCAGATTGGACTCAAAAACCGACTCCGCGATCGCGGAGTCGGTTTTTGAGGGGAGAAAAAATTCATGGCTGATTTATTTCCGGTGGAATATTATGACCACAGCGGCGCAAAATAATTCACCCGCGCGGCTGCCACTCGGGATCTTGGCGCACCAAGAGTTCGGCGGCGCGTTCGGGTTCGGCCATCAATTCCTTTACCACGCGCTCCATCCGCACCCCTTGCGAACCCTTGACCAGCAGGAGATCTCCGGCGCGGATTCGGTCTTGTAAAAATTTTCCCGCGGCATCCGCCGCGGGAAAAGTATATACCCGTTCCTCCGGCAAACCTTCGGTCCGCGCGCCGCGGGCGATGTCACGCGCGCGCTCCCCCACCGTGACCAGGAAATCAATCTTGGCGCGCGCGACCTGTCCCCCCAGCTCCCGGTGCGCGCGGCCGGAGATCCGCCCCAGCTCCAACATACCGCCCAGCACCGCGAACTTCCGCCCGTCGCCCGTGGGCAGCTGACTCAAGAGGCGAACGGCCGCCTGGGCCGCGGCGGGTGAACTGTTGTAGCTGTCGTCAAGCATCGTTGCGCCTTTGACGCCGGCGACCAAACGGAGCCGGCCCGGCGGAGGGACAAAGGCGGACAACCGTGTTGCGGCCTGGCCTAACGACACCCGAAAGCTGACTCCAACCGCCAAGGCCGCCAACGCGACGGAAAGCTGCGCTTCCGCCAGCACGTGGGGTAAATCCAACGTGACTTCTTCGCCCCGGTAGGCCACCTGGCAACGCAGCCCAGCGTAGGAAAATCCAGCGTCGGTTGGGTGAACGAGGTGTTCGATGCGCCGGGCGCGCACGTCCGCCCGCGGTCCGCGGCCAAATGAGACCACGGGCGCGACGGTCCGGCGCCGCATCGCCCACACCAGCGGATCATCGGCATTGACCACGGCCAGGCCGGCGGCCGGCAGCCGCGTGATGAGCGCGCCCTTCTCCGACGCGACCCCCGCCAGGTTGCCCAACCGCTTCAGATGCGCGGCGCTGACGCGCGTCACCACGCCGATTTTTGGCTTCAGCCACGCTGCCAGCGCGGCAATATCGCCGGGTTTGTCCGCTCCCAACTCCAGGACGAGCACCGGCGGGTACGCGCGGCGCGGCCCGTACGCCAACCAGACTGCCGCGGACAAGACCGCCACCCAGCGCCCGAGCGACCGGCCGCCGCTGGACAACCCCAACACCGCCAACGGCGCGCCAATTTCATTGTTGTAATTTTTGAAGCTGGCGCGCGCCTGATTCCCCAAGACGAGGGCAATCGCCTGGACCGTTGAGGTTTTTCCCACGCTGCCGGTGACGGCCACCACGGTCGGCCGGAAACGCCAAAGCGCCCGGGACGCGCAGCCCCGAAGCCACCATTGGATCACTTGACGGGCCCAATCGCGCATGACCCTTCAACCTTATGGCCGTTCCGGAGGAATCTGGTAGTAGTCTATCAAAAATTCCGCCAGCTGACGAAACACCACGGTGGTTGAATCCGCCGCGTGTTTGACTTTCGTCGGGCGGTCAAGCTTCACCAGCACCACGAACACCGGGCGTTGCGCCGGAAAATAGCCGATGAAGGTGTGGTTGACGTCAGCGCCGTAGCCGCCGCCGGGAGCGGCAATTTGGGCCGTGCCGGTCTTGCCCGCCACGTAGAACCCCGCGACCTTGGCCTTATGGTCGTAGACGCCTTCCACCGCTTGCACCAGCATCCCGGATACCGTGCTGGCGGTGCGGGCGGTTACGACCTGGCGCACGACTTGCGGATTTGTCGCCGCCGCGGGCCCGCCGTCGCCGGGCAACCGTTCCTGAACGACCATCGGCCGCATCAGTTTGCCGCCGTTGGCCAAGGCGCCAAACGCCAACGCCAGCTGCAGCGGCGTGGCGGTAATTCCCTGGCCAAAGGACGCGGTCATGGCGTAAATTTCGCCCCGCCGGTCCAAGGCGGAGACGTCGCCGGGCACCTCGGTATCCAACGTCACCCCGGTCAGCGCGCCGAAACCGAAATCGCGCACGTACTGGCGGAAGGCGGCTTTGCCGACCCTCGTCACCGCGAAGACCGCGCCGGTGTTTAACGACCTCTCCAGCACTTGCACCATGGTCTGGACGCCATGCGCTTTCAGGTCGGAGTTCCGAATCCGCTGGCCGGACGCCAAGCTAACCTCGCCCGAGTCCTCGTACGTATCAGAGGGAGAAAGTGCGCCGCGGTCAATGGCGGCCGCCATGGTGATGGGCTTAAACACGGACCCGGGTTCGTAGGGAGTGAAAATGGCCGGATTGTTGTAGACGGAAAAATCACTCACGCCGGCGTAGTCCTCGGGGTTAAAATTCGGCCGGCTACACATCGCCAAAATCGCGCCAGTTTCGGGGGTCAGCACGACAACCGTCCCGCCGGCGGCCGCAAACGCCGCGATGCCCTGCTCGAGCTGGTCGCAAGCGGCCAGCTGTACCGTGCGGTCAATCGTCAGCACCAGGCTGTCGCCGTTTTTGGGCGGTTCAATTTCCCGCGCCCCAATGGTCAAGGCACGCCCGTGGGCATCGGCGACCGAGCGCAGGCGGCCGCTCTGGCCGGCGAGGAGCGGCTGAAAGTACCCTTCCAGGCCGTACCGCCCCACGCGCTGGTCAGCCGCAAATCCGACAAAACCCAACACTTGCCCGCCGATGCCCGGCTCCGGGTACCACCGGTACGTCTCGGGTGTGGCGAAAATCCCCTCAAGACGCGCCGCCAAAATCTCATCCCGCTCCGCGCGGGTGGCCTTGCGCCGCAGCGGCTGATACGGATCGCGCCGGCGCGCCAGTTTTCCCGCCAGCGGACGCCACTCATCGGGCGTGAGGCGAAAGACCCGAGCGAGCGTGTCGACAACCTGGCCCGGATCGGTGACGCGGCGCGGGTCGGCGTAGATCAAGTAGTAGTCGCGGTTCGTCACCAGCGGAAACAATTTGGCGCCATCACGCACGTAGATGGAACCCCGCTCGGCCGCAAGCGACCGCGAAGTGTCCTGGACTTTGGCCGCCAGGCTGGAAAAGTATCCGGCCCGCACCACTTGCAAATCAACCAAGCGGACGACCAGCGCGCCCGCGCATAAAAAAAACGCCGCGCGCAGGGTGACGACCCGCCGTCCGGTCGCATCCGGCCGGGGGGAGGCGGCAGCGGCACGCGGCCATCGAGCAATGCGCATGGGCCCTAACGGTTGGCGGCCACCGGCGTCAGCCCGGTCAGATACTGGGCTTCCCCGGCCGGGACCAGCTGCAACTGCTGAATGCGACGAGTGACCGACTCGGCGGACTGCAGCTGCAACACGTCGCCTTCCAGGTCGCGCGTCTGGAGCTTTAGCTCATTAACGCGGCGCTGGAGCTTTTCAATCCGATAGCCGGCGGCGGCGATCGCGTTGGCTTGCATCAGGTACCCGACGCTGGCGCCCACCACCAGCAGGCCGGCCACAAAACTCAAGCCGCGCAACCGGCGAGAGGCGCGCCGCGGCGGCTGGGCCAGCGCGGATCCGCGCGGATGGGCAACGGAAAACCAGGGTGACATGGCGATGACGGACTTAGACGGCCGGCGCGACGCGCATCAGGCGTTCGGCCAGGCGCAATTTGGCGCTCCGGCCGCGGGGATTGGCGGCCAGCTCTTGCGGCGATGGACGCAGGGGGTGGCGGGTCAGGACGCGCAAGGCCGGCTGATGCTGGCATTGACAGCGGGGAGCATCCGGCGGACACAGACACCCGCGCGCTTCGGTGCGAAAGAAATTTTTGACCATGCGATCTTCCAGCGAGTGGTAACTGATGACGGCGAGGCGGGCGCCGGGAGGCAAAATGGCCCGCGCTCCGGCGAGGGCGGCGCGGAGATTGCCCAGCTCATCATTGACGACCACCCGCAAGGCTAAAAAGACGCGGGTCGCGGGATGCCGGCGGGAGTGACGCCTGAAGTGGCGGCGGTACACCCCGGCGACCAGCTCCGCCAGCGCGTCGGCGCGGACGATCGGATTGCGCCGCCGGGCATTAACGATCGCGCGCGCAATCGGCCCGGCCAGCGGATCCTCTCCGGACTCGCGAAAGATCTGGGCCAGTTCGCGGGCCGGCGCGCGGTTGACGACGTCGGCCGCCGTGAGCCGGGTCGCTCGTTGGTCAAAGCGGAAATCGAGGCGGTCGCTGACAAAACTGAATCCGGCCGCGGGATCGTCCAGCTGCGGCGACGATATTCCCAGATCGAGCAAGCACCCGCCCGTCGGCGTAAACCCGTGGTCATGGGCAATCGTCGCCAGGTTTTTAAAGTTGCCGTGCACTAAGATCATGCGCGCGGCAAGGTCAGGCCGGGTCGCCAACCACGCTTGGCAGCGTTCAATCGCGGCCCTATCCCAATCAATGGCGAGGACGCGCCCGGCCGGCGCGGTCGCGTCGAGCAAGGCGCGGGCATGTCCGCCGTCCCCCAGGGTTGCGTCCAGGAAATCTTTGCCCGGTGTTGCGGCCAATCCGGTAACCACCTCGGCTGCCAGTACCGGCTGGTGTCCCAACGCCGCCATAGCCAGCTTGCCTACACCCCCAACTCCCCTAACGCCTCGGCGATTTCATTGCTTTTGCCTTCAGTCGCCCGCTTGTACTCGTCCCAGGTCTTTTCGTCCCAGATTTCCAGCCGATTATACACGCCGGCGATAACCACCTGCTTGTTGAGTCGCGCAAACTGGCGCAAGTATTCCGGAACCGTCACGCGACCTTGCCCGTCGAGTTCAACATCCATGGCCCCGGCGAGCATCAAGCGAGAAAACGCGCGGGTATTGGCTTTGGCTAAAGGCAAAACCGCGAGCTTGGCAACCAGCTTTTCCCACTCCGCATTCGGGTACACGAACAAACAGACATCTAACCCCTTGGTGACCACCATGCCTTTACGCAACAACTGGCGAAATTTGGCCGGAACCGCGATGCGGCCCTTATCATCAAGCGTGTGCTGGTATTCCCCGATAAACATGGCAAAGACCGTAAAAAGCTGACTAGGGGCTGGGAAATAATAACCTGGTCAATTCGCATCCCATGGTCCGGCCAGTGTTTGTCCCGCTTCGCGGGATCGCGGAATCCTCACCCCGCGTCGCGGGGCCACGGCTCCACGTTCGCTCGGTCGGAGCGGTGAAATCAGACCGAACGCTGAACACGACTTGCGCAAGTTATATATTTAGGACTTACGCACTTGAGTATTTTTACCTGTTATTTTGTCATTCCCGCCCCGTATCAAGTACGGGGTAAACCCCGTTCAACAAGGGTTAAACTCTGTCCTACCTATCTTGATTGCCGAGGTTGCTTGGGAACTTCACGCGTCCATTGTCTAACGGGGCGGGAATCCAGATCCTGGACTCGGCCAGGATGACGCCTGGACTCGGCCAGATCCTGGACAAGCCAGGA
>CAYJVS010000024.1:8102-11296 GCA_964373635.1 uncultured Gammaproteobacteria bacterium | reverse complement strand
CCCTTTTAGATTGAGATTGGAAAACTCGGTGTAACCTCATCGTCCAAACAAAAACACCTCCCCAAAACGGGGAGATGTTGTTGGGGGTGAGCGACGGGAATTGAACCCGCAGCCTCTGGTGCCACAGACCAGCGCTCTACCATTGAGCTACGCCCACCATGCGCTATATTAACGTCAAACGTCTGGCGTGCCCCCAGTCGATACTTAGTTCCTTCCCAATTTCACGATACGTCAACCCGTTTTTTCTTAGTTTTTTCACTTCACGTTTTCTGAACATTGAGAGTCTGCTCCGTTGATGTTTATTCACAATGACTTTTTTTAATCTTGGTATTGTTCGTGCCGCCAGCGCTCTTTTTACGATAAGGAATGGAGAAACCTTTGCGAGAAATGTGTATACATCTTCTTGTCGAGCAACGAAGTAAATCCAGCAATCTTTCCAATGCGCTTTCTTTTTGTACGCTTTAAAAATATTTCCGAAACCAGCGTAAACTCTAATTTGTTCCAGCACTTCATGGTTGGTTTGGGCCATGGTAATTCTGAATCTCTTCCCGTTGAAAAGGATTGATCCTTCGCCGTCGAAAAATCCCGCGATGTATTCCCATTGCATACATCCTAGACGGTATCATATCCGTGGTTTATTGTGGAGTGTAACTATGAAATGTTATCCACGGATTCCCGTGTTATCGCCACACTAGCCACCCTGAGATCGAAATTTTCAATTTCCAATTTTTAAATTGACCGGTTACCCCTCTCCCCGGCCCTCTCCCACACGGGAGAGAGGGGATTTTCGAGGCGGAGAACCCCTCCGCACCTTTCTCCCTGGCACGATTCGAACGTGCATCCCACGGCTCCCGCCTTCGTCCCGTTGAGGCGGGACTACGGCGGGCAGAAGTCCGAGGCGCTTGATTACCCCGCACCTTTCCCCCCGGAGAGAATCGAACTCCCATAACCGGCTTAGAAGTCCGGCGTTCTATCCATTGAACTACGGGGGGAAAGGTGCGGGGTTCGGAAGCTACTGGGGAGAGGGAGTAAGTTGCGCCAGTATATAAAGTTTATCACCGCGCGTCAACCGGATTTGAGGCGGGTGCGAGTCGGTCGGGCGTAGATTTTGGTGGTGGTGAGCGACTGGTGGCCGAGGCGCTGGCGCACGGTTTCCAAATCGTAACCGGATGATAGGAGATTAGCGGCGACCGTGTGGCGCAGCGTGCGGGGTTTGATGCCCCGTCCCAGTCCGGCCGCGTGGGCGTATTTTTTTATCAGCCGTTGCATTGAACGGGGTGTGAGGCCTTGCAGCGGTGTCAGCGGGCGTTTTGTCGGATGGGCCCCGGAGCGCCGGGACGCGGGGTCGTGGCGGACAAAGAGTTGAGGCGCGCTGTCGCGGCGCAGTTTGAGGTAGTGGCCGATCCAGTACCGGGCCTGCTGGGTCAGCGGCACCACGCGCAGTTTCCCGCCGCGTCCCGGTACGGCAATTTCCCCGCGGTCGGAAATCAGGTGCTCGCGCCGCAGTCGGGAAATTTCTCCCACCCGCAGTCCGCTGGAACCCAGCACCTCCAGGATGGCCCGGTCGCGGTACTGGAGCACCGCGCGACCGTCCACTTTCAGCGGAAAATGGAGCAATCGGTTTAACCCCGGCGTTTCCAAGGCGTTCACGGCGCGGGGCGGTGTTGGCAAGAGTTTAACGGTCCGCGGCGGTATGTGGGAAAGGTTTTGTTCTTGCAGCCACTTGATAAACGAGCGCAGGGCGGTACCGTGGTAGTTGATGGTAGTGGCTTTGAGCCGGCGCTGGCGCAACCACGTTTGGAAATTGCCAATGCTTTCCGCGGAGATGTTTGTGACCTCGCGCGCGCCGGTGATTTGGGCAAACCGCGTCAGGTAGTAGCGGTAGTTGGTAACGGTTTGGGCATTTTTGCCGCGCGCCGCCAGGGCATCGGCGAACTGGTCAATCAGGGTTTTGAGGGGTGGGGTGGACATAAGGACAAGTCATTTCGGGGCTCGGGATGAGATCCTGAATCCAGTTCAGGATGACCGGTGTGGCTTTTTTGCCACACCGGTCATTTTACGACGCTTGGCGATAAGTCACAAGCGGAAATAGAAGTCAAAAATAACCTCCACTGGGGGGCGGAGGCAAAAGTTTGCGGCGGGTAAAAATTGGAGATGGCTGGCTGTCTCTATGTGGCAGCCGCGGGGGGTGTGACGCACGCTTGTTCCAACTCCGCCTTGAGTTTAATGCTGTATTCGTCCCAGAACCCCTCGACATTGGTGGGCTTGCAGGTTTTCTCCCATGGGATGTTGACCGACTCGATGGTGCAGCTGTTCGGACATTCCAGAATGGTCACCGAACCAGAGCCCGTGACAACATAGCCGCAATCGGTGCGGCCAGCGGTGCCGGTGCAGCCGTAGATGTCAATATGCGAAGCTACGTTTTGTAAGACCTTGGTGAGTCCATCTTCCTTGGAGGTACAGCTGGCGGTGGAGGCGTTTTGCGAAGTGGTCTTGCCGCCGCCGGTGCATTGGTCAACTCCCTCGGCGGTGAAGGTGAACGACTTGATGTCGTATTTGGTGCGGCGGCAGCAGGTAGGCTTGGCGTTGGTATTCGCGTTACTTAAACCAGGACACCCCAGGTCTCCCTGGGGGCACTTGAGCCCTGTGAGTTTATCTTTGGCCGCGAGCGCCGTGAGTGTGAGGGTTCTGCCCTCGACATCAAGCTCCACGGGCTGGCTTTTGCAGGCACCTTGGCAGGCGGCGCCGTTGGCGTTGAAGCTTGGCGCCGTGGACGGGCCGAAACTCACGCAGCGCAGGGGAATCAAGGCCGCGCCGCCCAATAACGCCAAACTCACCGCCAACTTGACCGTGAACGCAGTGTCGGTGCGGGTGGCGGTTGTAATTTTCCGTTGGCCGCGGCCCATGGGTGGGAAGTTTTTAGCCCGCGACTGCCCAAAGCAGTTTCGCCGTGTCATGTTCATCCTAGCACAACGCTCTCAGTCTGTCATTCCGCACCCGGCCTGCCCGCCCTGTTAGAAAACTTCACGAATAATTGCGTTTCTGCATCTTGAGATGATTTACTCGGTCGTATGGTGAGAATGAAACCACGGTGTTTTCTAACGGGGCCCGCCGGAGCTTTAGCGGAGGAGGGATGCGGAATCCAGATCCTGGACTCGGCCAGGATGACGCCGGGACTCGGCCAGGATGACGCC
>CAYJVS010000024.1:0-8002 GCA_964373635.1 uncultured Gammaproteobacteria bacterium | reverse complement strand
AATCCAGATCCTGGACTCGGCCAGGATGACGCCGGGACTCGGCCAGGATGACGCCGGGACTCGGCCAGGATGACGCCGGGACTACCGCTTGCGCGGGAATGACAACTCTGCTCAGTCCTGTGCACTGATAACGCTCTTACCCTTGCCAAGTTATTTGGCCTGTGCTACGCTGGGTTCAGTTGAGGATGTTGAGTCACGATCGCTGCGCGGTCCGCCGGTGCCAGGCGGCCGCGCGGAGGCTCGTGGGGATGACGGAATTTTCGGCACATCATCAGCCAGAGAATTTTTCCACCGTCGTCCGAGCTGTGGTCAAACAAGATCGGACGTTTTTTAATTACCCCCCTGACCCTTCCGCCCCCCCACCCCATCCCTCTCCCCGAGGGAGAGGGTGGCCCCAGGCCGGGTGAGGGTGGGGGAGAGGGATTGCCCCGGTTCACGCGTTAAATTCCTGACCAAGATAGTCTCCCGGCCTATGCTGGATAAAAAAGCCAAAGCGCGCATCATCAAAAAATACAAGACCCACGAGTCCGACACCGGTTCCTCGCAGGTGCAGATTGCGATCTTGAGCGAGGAAATCAAGCAGTTGACGCATCACCTCAAGGACCACAAGAAAGACTTCTCCTCGCGGCGCGGGTTGTTGCGCAAGGTGGCCGAGCGGCGCAAATTGCTGCATTACCTCTACTGGGAAGATGCCGCGGCGTTTGATGCCATGGTCAAAGAGTTGAAAATAAAGATCGCGCGGCCGCGGTCCAGCGGTCCCGCGGCAATCATTGAGGCCGAGGAGGCGGCAGCAGCCGTGGGCGAAGGGGAAACCGCCGCGACGCCCACGCCGCAACATCCGTCCAGCGCCTAAAGATCCCTGGATACTTTATGTACTCACTATAAATTTTATGATCGGTGGGACTGCTAAATCATCCGCGACGTCCAAACACGAAGACCAGCGGATTGGCATATTCGTGGACGTGGCCAACATGTACCACTCGGCCAAGAATCTTTACGGCGCGCGGCTGAATTTCAAAGAGGTGCTAAAGACCGCCGTGGCCGGCCGGCACCTGATACGCGCCATCGCCTACGTGATTAAGTCCAACAGCCTCGAGGAGCAGGGTTTTTTTGACGCCCTTGACAAGCAGGGCTTTGAGGTTAAATATAAGGAACTGCAAGTCTATGCCAGTGGGGTCAAAAAGGCCGATTGGGACGTGGGAATCGCGGTGGACGCCATCAAACTCGCGGACAAAGTGGACACGGTGGTGCTGGTCACCGGCGACGGCGACTTCACGCCGCTGGTGGTCTACTTGAAAGAGAACCGCGGCTGCCGCGTTGAAGTCATGGCCTTTGGCCGCACCACCTCGGGCAAGCTCTTGGAATCCACCGACGATTTTTTCAACCTCGACAATGAAAAGAAGTTTTTACTCCAGCCGAAATCTTGATAATCTAAGCACCGCGCGCTGAGCGCTTAACTTTTGCTTATGGAAGTCAGCAAGTTGGTGGCCGGTCCCGTCACCACCTTTACCACCGAGTTTTACGGCCGGCCCTTGACCGTGGAGATCGGCCGTCTGGCGGCCCAGTCCAGCGGCAGCTGCACCGTGCGCTACGGCGATACGGTGGTTTTGGCGACCGCGGTGATTTCTGATGCGGTCCGCGAGGGGATCAACTATTTCCCCCTGATGGTGGACTACGAGGAGCGGCTGTACGCGGCCGGCATCATCAAGGGCAGCCGGTGGATCAAGCGGGAGGGACGGCCTTCCGACGAGGTGGTGCAGACCTCGCGGCTGGTGGACCGTTCCATCCGGCCGCTTTTCCCCCCCGGGCTGAAAAATGACGTCCAGGTCATCATCACGGTGCTGTCGTACGACAACGAGAACGATTCGGACGTGGTGTCGCTGGTGGCCGCGTCCATCGCCGTGGCGATTTCTCCCATTCCCTGGGACGGGCCGATCGGCGGGGTGCGGATGGGCCGGGTGCCTTCCAGCGCCGATCCAACACGGTTTGAACTGGTGGTCAATCCAACGCTTGCGGCGCGCGCCAAAAGCGATTTGGATTTAATAGTGGCCGGCACCGGCGAGCGGGTCTTGATGGTGGAAGCGGGCGCGCGGGAAGTGACCGAGGAAGCCATTATGGAGGCGATTACCTGTGCCCAAAAGCCGCTCCAGCAAATCGTGGGGTTGATTACCGAGATCGTGCGCGAGACCGGCAAGTCCAAAATCATGCCGCCAACGCCGACCCTCGAGGGCGTGGATGCCGCGAAAATCGCCGAACTTCGCTCGCGGACGGCCGCCTGGGTGGAAGCCCACGTTCAACCGGCGCTGTTTGGCGGGAATTTGACCACCAAAACCTCGCGCAAAGAAATTGTGGAGGAGCTCCAGGCGCAATATGAAGCCGAGTTAGTTTCCGCCAGCCTGCCGAAAGAACAGCGGCGGGCGGCGTTGAGCTCGTTTACCGAGGCCACGGAAGGCATCATCAGCCGGATGATCCTCAAGGACGGGATGCGCGTGGATGGCCGCACCTTGACGCAAGTGCGGCCGCTGGAAGTGCAGGTGGGGCTGTTGCCGCGCACCCACGGATCGGGCTTGTTCAAACGCGGCGAAACGCAGGTGCTGTCAGTGGTCACGCTTGGGTCGCCCGGCGACGTGCAGCTCTTGGAAGGCATTGAGGGCGAGGCCAAGAAGCGGTACATGCACCACTACAATTTCCCGCCGTTTTGCGTCGGCGAAGTCGGGCCGCTGCGGTCGCCCGGCCGGCGCGAGATCGGCCACGGCGCGCTGGCGGAGCGGGGATTGCTGCCGGTGCTGCCGCCGGAAACGGAATTTCCCTACACCATCCGCGTCGTTTCCGAGGTGCTGTCCTCCAATGGGTCGTCGTCAATGGCCGCCACCACCGGTTCGAGCCTGGCGTTGATGGACGCGGGCGTGCCGATCAAGAAAGCCGTCGCCGGCGTCGCCATGGGGCTCGCCACCGACGAGCGCGGCAACTACCGCGTGATCACGGATTTGCAGGATCTCGAAGACGGCCCGGGCGGGATGGACTTCAAAATCGCCGGCACCCGCGACGGCATTACCGCGATTCAGATGGACACCAAGACCAAGGGCCTGACCAACGCCATGGTGCAGGACACGTTGCGGCAGGCGCGCGACGCGCGGCGGGAAATTTTAGACGCGATGGAGGCGGTGATTGCCGCGCCGCGCGCCGCCATGTCGCCGTACGCCCCGCGCATCGTCACCGTCCAAATCAACCCGGAGCGGATTCGCGACGTCATCGGCCCGGGCGGCAAGATCATCAACAAGATTATTGACGAGACCGGCTGCGACATTGACATTGAGCCGGACGGGCGCGTCATGATCACCGGCACCGATCAAGCCAAAAGCCAGCGGGCCGTCGAATGGGTCCAGCTCTTGACCAAGGAGGTGTCAGTCGGCGAGGTCTACCAGGGCAAAGTCAGCCGGATTTTGGACTTCGGGGCGTTCGTCGAGGTCACCCCGAACAAAGAGGGAATGGTGCACATCTCGGAGCTGGCTGCGTACCGCGTGGGCCGGGTGAGCGACGTGGTGAAGATCGGCGATATGGTGGCGGTCAAAGTCATCGGGATTGACGAGCTGGGCCGGATTAATCTTTCGATGCGGGCGTTGCTGCCGCCCGGCGCGGGGGAAAACATTCGACCGCCGGAACGCGGGGGCTTTGAACGACCGCGCCGGCCACCGCGCGCCGACGACCGGGGCCGGGGCCGGGGCCGTCCCCACGGCAGCCGGCGGTATTAGATTGAGAGTGGAGAAAAATACTCCCCAATTCTGTTGGTCGCCCTCAGGGCGGTCAACAATGACCGCGTGGATCCCTCGACCGGGTTTGGGATGATGCCGGAGAAATGGATTTCTACAGCCTCGGGTTATTCACACGGCTGTGGATAATTTGGGTAAATCGTCCTTTTGTGGCTTGATATGTTTTACCGCTGGCGTACCGCGGATTATTGGCTTGATCAGAATAAAATTACGCCATTATTGCAAGTTTTATTGACGTGTCGCATCGCTCGTGCTATAGTATAGGCACTGCATATTGAAATCCAGAAAGATTCTCCAACCCAAAAACTCGGGTGGGGGAATTTTTCTCCTCTTTACTGCGCCTACCAAAAAACACTCGCCGAATGGCGGGCGGTCCGCGGATGGCTAAGCTGACAGCCACCGGATCAAAACCAATAATAAAACCACGGTAGGGAACGGGTTAAACCGTTTTCCACCAAGGCACGGTAGAGGGGCGTTCGAGTCAGCCGAACTCAAGACCCGGAGATTGAAGTCTGTGATGCCGGGCAGATGGCATGAGGGAGATGAACGAGCGTTAATCCTCCTCACGCCATCTGCCGATCCGATTTCAGTCTCTTGACGAAAGCCGGATCGGCAATAAATTAATTTTTTTGGCCTTGTATCCGGCTTTTCAATTTCTCCAACTTTTGCCCTCACCCAGTTGCTAAAAAATCATACTGGCGTATACTGATGTTGTAAGTAGTTCCTGTTGAAAAACTCCCACCCCTCCTTTCCTCCCCTCGGGCAGGGGAGGAAATTGCGGGCGATTTCCCCTCCTTTCGAAGGAGGGGGTAGGGGTGGTTACCACTTTTTCAACAGGAACTAAGTAATGTGACGTCTAACCGTTCTCGCCATGGATGCCGCAACCCTGAAATTGATCCAGGAAAAACTCCTCCAGGAGCAACAGCAGCTGGAGGAGCGTTTGCGGTGGTTTACCACCCAAGATTCCACTAACCCCGACGACTACCATTCCCGGTTTCCCGATTACGGCGACAAAGAAGACGAGAACGCCGCCGAGGTTGCCGCCTACTCGGACCGCATTTCCCTTGAACACGCGGTGGAGTCAGACTTGCGGGACGTGCGGCGCGCACTGCACGACATCGGGCAGGGCAGTTACGGGACGTGCCGGCACTGCGGCAAGACGATTGAGGAAAAGCGCTTGCTTATCCGGCCGACTTCAAGCTCGTGCGTGGCGTGCAAAAAGAAGCTCAAGGGCGAAGCCGCCTGACGTTCGCCTGGCCGCTGGTTATCGGTCTGGGCAGCGCGGCGGTTGTGGCGACGCTCGACCGCTGGATTAAACTCATCGTGGTGACGTACCCCGCCGGCGGCGGGGTAATTTTTCCCGGCTGGTTAGACCTGCGCGCCGCGTCCAATCCGTCGTTGGCGTGGGGGATTCCGTTTCCGGCCGTTGGGGTGACGCTCCTCGCCTCGCTCGTGCTGCCGCTGTTGGTCTGGTGGTGGCTGGTGTTGTTTTCCCGCCGCGATGGTCTCGCCGTGATTGCCGCCGCCTGGATCATCGCGGGCGCCGCCAGCAATTTGTTGGACCGCTGGCGCTGGGGTCACGTGGTGGATTACCTCGACGTGCCGTGGTTTACCGTTTTCAATCTCGCCGACGCCATGATTACCACGGGGGTTGGTTTGCTGATTGGTCGGGAACTGGTAGGGTGGTGGCGCGGATCGCGGAGTATGGAGAAGGGAAAAAATTCGAATTTTTAATTTTGCATTTCGCTTGAATTTTGCATGCACCAATGTTTGCAACGTTCGGTCATGCGAGTTTAAAAATTCAAAATTTTGAAATTCAGCATTTCGAGCTATGTCTTCCCGCGTCCTCACCGCTGCCCTCGTCGGTTTAGACGCCGTGCCGGTGGAGGTGGAGTCCGATCTATCCGCCCAGTTGCCGGGTTTGATGATTGTCGGCCTGCCGGATCAAGCGGTTGAGGAATCCAAAGAGCGGGTGAAAAGCGCGCTGAAAAATTCCGGGGTGCCGGCCTTGCGCCAGAAAATCACCATCAACTTGGCCCCGGCGGATTTGAAAAAAGAAGGCCCGGGCTACGACCTGCCGATTGCCGTGGCCATCATGCTCGCCGCCGGCCATGTGACGTGGCCCGCGCCGTGGCAGGAGCACGTGGTGATGGGCGAGCTGGCGCTGGATGGGACATTGCGGCCGGTGCCGGGCGTGCTGTCGGTCGCCACGCTGGCAAAAAAAAGCGGCATCACGCGTCTGTTTGTTCCCGCGGCCAATGTCGCGGAGGCGTGTTTGGTGCCCGGGCTGGAGGTTTTTGGCGTGCATTCCTTGCGCGATTTGGCCTTGCACTTGAACGGCACCACGAAGATTCCACCGCGAGTTTCCGCCGGGTTGCCGCCGCGCCGCGAAGGGGGAACCGTCGAGGTTGACCTCGCACTGATCAAGGGCCAAGCCAGCGTCAAGCGCGCTTTGGAGATCGCGGCCGCCGGCGGGCACAACATTTTGATGACCGGGCCGCCGGGCACGGGCAAGACGCTGTTGGCCAAGGCGTTCGCCGGTATTTTGCCGGTGATGACGGATCCCGAGGTGCTGGAGGTGACGCGGATTTACAGTGTGGCGGGGTTGCTGGCGCAAGGTCAATCGTTGGTGCGCGAACGGCCCTTCCGCGGCCCCCACCATTCGGCGTCAGCGGTAGCCTTAGTCGGCGGCGGCAGCACGCCGCGGCCCGGCGAAGTGTCGCTGGCTCATCGCGGGGTGCTGTTTCTGGACGAATTCCCGGAGTTTTCGCGCATGGTGTTGGACAACTTGCGCCAGCCCCTGGAGGACGGCGTGGTGTCAGTGGCCCGCGCCGCGGGCACGGTGCGTTTTCCGGCGCGCTTTACGCTGGTTGCCGCCGCCAACCCTTGCCCCTGCGGGCACCTCACGAACCCCCAGCACCCGTGTACCTGCACGCCGTCGCAGGTCCAGCGCTACACCAAGCGCATTTCCGGGCCGCTCTTGGACCGGATTGATTTGCACGTTGACGTGCCGCCGGTGGAGTTTGCCAAGCTGACTGACCAGCGGGCCGCTGAAGATTCGGCCGCGGTGCGAAATCGCGTCCAAGCCGCGCGCGATCGTCAAACCCAACGCTTCGCGGCGCTGGGGTCAAAAACCACCACCAACGCCGAGATGACCCTGCCGGAGCTGCAAGCGTTTACCGCGCCCGATGAAACGATGGCCGGCTTTTTGCGCGAGGCGGTTGAACACTTGCACTTGTCGGCCCGCGGTTACCACCGAACGCTCAAGCTCGCGCGCACCATCGCCGACTTGGCCGGGGAGGAGCGTATGCTGCCGGACCACGTGTCCGAGGCGTTGCAGTATCGGCCGACGGGAGAGTGAATGACGAATCGGAATCATGCCTCACGATCTGGCGGTAAAAAATTTTTGGGCGCCGCAGTCCGCGCGGGTGGATACCATTCGCGCGCGAGGGGTGGAGCGGTATGTGGTGAGTCTGCCGGATGTTGCGCTGGCCTTCCAGCCCGCCGACCGGTGGCCGCGGTGCATTGACGAGGGAAACCAGCATGGAATTTTATAAAAACGCTCGCGTTCATTGACGCGTCAAACCTCTTCTACGGCGGCGAGAAGAGTTTGGGCTGGAAAATTGACTACCAGAAGCTCATGGTATACCCGCGGGAAAAGTACCAAATTTCTGAAGCGTATTATTTTGGCGGCGTGGAGATTCATAATTTGCTCTTATACCCCGTCCCGCGGCCGCGGGACCGCGGGGAACCAATCCGCAAGGGGTTCCAAGGGGGCTGTGTTCTCCCCAAGGTCTGCGGCGGGGTTACTGCCCCGTTCACGAAAACGAGCGAGTGAAAACGAGCGAGTTTATTTCGAGTTTGACTATCAGCCCAATACCTCGGTCCCGATCGACGCGGTTGAGAAACATCTCGTCGCATACATCCGAAACCGCATGGATGAAAGCCAATTGAGGGCATAATAGAACGGAGCGGACTCATATAGAATCCGCTCCACGTCTAGTATTTTAGTATACACCATTCTCACATCGTGTCACGTAGGCACATCCGCGGATCTGCACGCGGATCATGGACGCGAATCCCCACGCGGATCTACACTTCTTGCGGGAGAGAGAGGGAAAAATATTCTCTCACTGGCTTTAGCCAAGGTTCATTTGGCTAAATAATAGGCTCTTCCGGCATTGGTGTGGGTAATACACCGTCCCTTACGACGCGAGGTTCGCGCCGGATTC
>CAYJVS010000023.1:0-12118 GCA_964373635.1 uncultured Gammaproteobacteria bacterium | reverse complement strand
ACGATCGTGACTAATGGCGAAAATTGGTCAGCAATTCGACCACCCGGCGGTGCGCTTCTGCCATGCCGGTAACCCACACGATGGTCGAATCCCGTTTCAACCACGTCATCTGGCGGCGGGCGAAATCTTTGAGGTCGGCGAGGAGTTTTATTGCCATGGATGTCCGATCAACTAACCCGCGCAGGTATCTACTCACCCAGCGGTACTCCAAGCCCAACGCGTCCAGCCGAGACCACG
Organism: uncultured Gammaproteobacteria bacterium; assembly: GCA_964373635.1. Lineage (GTDB taxonomy): Bacteria > Patescibacteriota > Patescibacteriia > Buchananbacterales > GWA2-38-13 > VMFR01. The sequence goes on along the minus strand of CAYJVS010000023.1, from coordinate 11,881 downwards.
AAACTCCCTGCCGGTGCAGACGCCGCACCTCCGCGACCAAGCCCTGTCGAAACCTTTGGCGCAGCCGCGCGGCGATGCGGCGGTGAAGCGTCGCGCGCGGCACACGCAGACCGAGGATTAAAAACCGGTACGGCGGCGCGGATTTTTTCAGCTGCGCGGATTTCGGTTTGCCCGTGGCGTAAAAAATCTCCAACGCCCGCTGCACGCGCCGCCGGTTTTTTCGGTCAATCACCCGATACGTGGCGCGATCAATTGCTTTCAATCTCGCGAGTAACCGCGGCAAGGTCAGCCGATCCAACCGCCGCCGCACGTTCTGAAATTCGTCATGCGCAATGCGCACGGCGGGAAATTGCAGTCCTTTGACAACGGCATCCACGTACAGTCCCGTGCCCCCGCAGATTATTGGCAGCTTCCCGCGGCGCAGGATCTCCTCGATTGCACGATAGGCAAGCTGCTGGTAGCGAGCGACCGTGAATTGTCCGCGTGGAGAGGCAACATCAATCAGGTGGTGAGGGACGTTCATTATTTTGAATTTTGCCTCGTGATTTTGATCTTTGATTTTTAAATTTTGAATTTTAGGACCGTAGGCGGCTACGTCTTTGCCCGTTCCAATATCCATCCCGCGATACACCTGCCGCGAGTCCGCCGAAATGATCTCGCCGTTGAACCGGCGCGCCAAGGCCACCGCCAGCAAGGTTTTACCGCTCGCGGTCGGCCCGACCACCACCAGCACCTTTCGGCTGGATGGGGGTTGCGGGAAATTTCCAATGCGGATCTTGACAACCGCCTGACTACTGCTTATACTCATTGCAGCACTCCCAACATTTTCCCAGAAAGGAGGTACCCGATGGGAAAACGAATGTCCTTTCAATGCTCGGAATGTTACCGCGCTCGCCCAAACGACGGAGTGTTGGTGGCATCGGGCGAACATATCCAGGAACGTACCGACCTCTACCAGGTCATTTTCCTGACTCCGTTGGAGGAACTGTCGGCGAAGTCGCGCCTGCCGCCGCGGTGTGTCAAACGGTGCTGGGATGCCGATCGGGAGATGGGACTGATCGTCAGCCAAACGCTCCTGAGCCACTTCCGCGGTTTACGCTACCGCCGGGTGCGGGTGATCACCCGCCACCACGCCACTGCCCAACTCGCACTTCGGCTCAGGCGATGCACCAAGGTGGTTTCGTCGGTTGCGACCGAAAGCGTCGCGCATCCGGCGAATTGGGGGTACTTCCAAACAACGGAGTACTTTATTAATTCCCACTTCCGGCTGCTCCTCACCACGTTTCTCCACGCCATGCTGTACGCGCGGCGCTGGAGATTAGACCGCTCAACCTCGGGTAGGGTTTGAGTGGTCTTTCTTTATACCTCCCGACTCCGTGTTGCCGCTAACGCGGTAACGTGGCGGATGAATGTTGCCCGCTCCATCGAAACAAGGTCTTTTTTTCCCCGCGCCCTAACTGCCAGTTTGCCCGACGCCACCTCTTTCTCCCCCACGACCACGAGGTACGGAACTTTGGCTTGTTCGCCCTGGCGGATGTTGTAGCTGACCGTGGCATCCGACGACGCGAGCATGACGCGCACCCCCGCTTGACGCAATTCCTCGCCCAGCTTTCCCGCGGCACCGGCAAACTTCTCGGAGACCGCGATCACCTGCACCTGCACGGGGGAGAGCCACACCGGCCAGGCGCCGCCGTAGTGCTCGGCTAAAAACGCCACCATCCGCTCGTGCACCGACAGCGGCGCGCGGTGGATCACGAACACCTCCGTGTTTTTCTGTCCCCGCTGGTCGGTATACGACAAGTCAAACCGCTCGCGGGCCATAAAATCCAGTTGAATCGTGCTCAAGGTTTCCTCACGGCCGACGACGGTTCGAAACTGCACGTCAATCTTTGGCCCGTAAAACGCCGCCTCGTTGTCCCCGACCGTGTACGGCTCGCCGCTGGCATCCAGAACCTCGCGCAACACGCGCTGGCTGTACTCCCAATGCTCGGGTTGATTGATGTACTTTTCCGGGTGCTGGGGATCCCACCGCGACAACCGGAATGAATACCCGGTGAACTCGAAAATTCCAAAGTACTGACGCACCATCGCCAGCACCTTTTCCACTTCTGGTTTAATTTGGTCTTTCCGGCAGTAGAGGTGCGCGTCATTCATCGCCAACATCCGCACCCGCAAAAGCCCAGCCAAGGTTCCGGACAATTCGTTCCGGTAACAGGTGCCGTACTCGGCCAGCCGTATGGGCAAGTCGCGGTAACTGCGGGGCTGGCTCAGGTAAATCAGGTGGTGGTGCGGGCAGTTCATCGCCTTGAGGTAGTACGTTCCGTCATCCATGATCATGGGCGGGTACATGCTCTCGCGGTAATACGGCAAGTGGCCCGACGCGAGGTAGAGTTCCTCTTTGGCCACATGGGGCGTGCTCACCCGCTGGTAGCCGTCGCGGGCTTCCGTTTCCTTGGCCAAGCGTTCCAGTTCGTCGCGGATAATGGTGCCGTTCGGCAGCCACAGCGGCAAGCCTTTACCCACCCGCTCGTCAATCACAAAGAGGCGTTGGAGCTGCCCAATTTTTCGGTGGTCGCGTTCCTCGGCCATTTTTTTCCGCTCCAGATGCGCCGCAAGTTCCGCTGGCGTTGAAAACGCCATCCCGTAGACGCGCTGGAGCATCGGATTTTTTTCACTCCCCCGCCAGTAGGCGCCGGCAATGGACACGAGCGTAAACGCGCCCAGCTCCTTGGTTGTTGCCACGTGCGGCCCCTTGCACAGGTCATTGAAAAACCTCTTTTTCCCCGAGGGATCGGTATTGCGATAAAAGCTCAAAGTTTTTTCACCTGCCGCCTTCAACTCTTCCGCCAACTCCATCTTGTACGGCTGGTTTTTCTGTTTCAGATACGCGATGGATTCATCCGCGCCAGCCTCGTAACGCTCAAACCGCTGGTTTTGGGCGATAATTTTTGTCATCCGCTTTTCCAGCCGGGGAAGATCGGTCGGGGAAAAGGTTTTGCCGGCTCCCAGGTCAAAATCATAGTAAAATCCGTCGTCAATGACCGGCCCGATCCCAAGTTTGGCATCGGGATACAACTGCAACACCGCCTGCGCCAACACGTGCGCCAAAGAATGGCGCATCGCTTCCAACGATGGTGAAGTCGGAGACTTACCGACCATTTTTTGACGTTGTTCCTTTGCCATGGTCAACCGGTTGATGGGGTAATTTCTCGCGCGCGATGTGTTCGCGATTACGGCGCTGAAATTCTGTTTTGAGCAACCCCATCACGATGTCGTCGTGAAACGTGCGACCGCGATACCAGTGATCGCGGAGCCGTCCCTCAAGGCGAAAACCAATTTTCCTATAGGACCGCAAACCGCGAAGGTTAGAGGCGTGGACATGCAGCATGATCCGGTGCAGCTTGAGCTGGCGGAAACCGTAAGCCACCGCCAGCCGGCCGGCTTTGGTCCCATGGCCTTGCCCCCAGTACCGAGGTTCGCCGATGAAAATGCCGTAGACCGCACGCCGATGTTGGCGGTTAATGGTATCCAAACCGACCGTACCGATCAGCCCGCCGGGCACAACGACAATCCCCCACTGGGCGTGGTCACTCCGGCGCTGCTGTTGCTTAAGGTAGACGCGTTCTTCGCGCAAGCTCGGCGGATCCTGATGCCGAGTTAAGAAACGGGTCACGGTGGCGTCACGGAACCAACGGCAAAACAGCGGCGCATCACTCTCTCGCAGCGGCCGCAAAATCAAATTTTCTCCCTTGAGAATCGGCACGTTCATACGCCAGCCATTTGAAGGCTTCCCGCTCGTCACGCTGATTGCCGCTAACTTCTCCCGATTGTACCAAGCCGCGAGTGATTGTCAACGCGGCATCAAACCTTTGCCTCGATGCGAACGATCAGTTCTTGAATTTCGGTAGTGACCATCAGCTGACGATCACGACTGACCCACACGTCCATTTCCAACCGCGCGCCGTATTTACCCGGCACGTAAATACCCGGTTCGATGGTGTAGCCGATGCCGAGAGTAAGTCGTTGCGAATTTTTTGACGCCAACGCTCCTTGGTTGCCGTGCGGTCTCGTCAGTCCCAGGCCGTGTCCCAAACCGTGCGGGAATTTTCCGCGAAAACCGGCCTGACCGATGATTCGCCGCGCCACCGCATCCACGGCGCGACCGCTGGGAATCGCGCCTCCCTGGAGCTGACGCCGTAAAAACTCCCCACTCGCGTTGCGCGCGCGGCGCACGACGGAAAAGATCCGCCCCAATGCCGGCGGGACGCGGCCGCCGTACCACGCCATCCAGGTGATGTCGGCATACGGCGCATCGCGTTCATTCAGTCGCGCCCACAGGTCAAGCAAAATCCACGTGCCCGGCCGCAGACGAAACGCGCTCTGCCGGTTAGGAAAATAGTGGACAACGGCCGTATGCTCGCGAAACGCGACGATTGGGCCGCGCGGCCGGCTGACTAAGCGGTGGCGGCGAAACTCGCGGCGTAAAAATTCCTGCACGGCAAGTTCGCTGCACCGCCGATGCGCGCGCAAAAAAATCCAGGTCGTCCGCACCAGGTGATCCAAACGCCGCGCCGCCGCGAGGTGCTGGTTGAGTTGACGGTTGGTCCAGGGCACAGCGTGAAAGCTTCTTGGCTGGTAGCTGCTTAGGGTTTAACCCGATCCGGGCCTAAGAAGCTAAGAAGCTACCGGTACCACCTAAAAAGCTATTGCACAATAAACGTAATCCGATCAGTCAAGCGCGGGGCGCGACGCAGGCGCGAGGGAAAAAACTTGACCTCAACGCGCTCAATCTCCGGATAACGCGACAGCAACGCGACAATCTGCGCTTGGGTCAAACCGGCCACCGCCGCGGGCTGTAACATCGGACTGCCCGGCCGCAGCGCCGTGCTGGCCGTGACGGCAACTTTGAGGCTGGCTTCCCGGCGTTCGGCGTCGTAGCGCTGCACCTCATAACGGAGGCTGGATGGATCCACGGTCTGCAGGGCATGGGTAAAGGGAAGCCGCGCGGCGAGGTGCCGGGAAACCGCGGCAATCAACCGCCCCTCGTCGAAGGCAATCGTGACCACGCGCAGCTCAAGCGTCGCGGTCAGCGACTCGCGCTGGTCGCCGGGAACGGCATCGGCAAATTTTTTGACCACCTCGCGTTCCACCAGTTGGGTGTATACCCGCTCGCGCGGACTGAGGCGGGCCAACAACCGATCCTTGGCCTCACTTGCCAACTGGTCAGTGAGCGCCGCGTAGGCCGACGCCAGATCCTGGTCGGTCACCATGGGCACGATGCTCCCCCCGCGTCGCAACGGGGTTTTGACCGCGCCGTAAATGAGCGGCTGCAGCCCCGGGGCCAAGCCCGGGATGGTCAAACGGGTACCGGCGGGAACGTCCGAAAAACTCTCCGGCGCGTCGGCGTAGACGGTCGCCGTGATCTGGCCCCGGGCGGGCACAATAACGCGCCGCGACAACCGGACCAGCGCGGGTTGGGGACTCAATAAGCGCGTCGTGGCAACCAAAACCTGTTGGCGCGGCGTGGTGTTGATCAGGGTGACGGTGCCGACGGTGTCGGTGGCCACCACTTGCGCCGCGCCAGTCGCCGGAAACGTTTGGCTAATTTCGCGGCGGTCTTCGATAATTTTTCCGGGCACCACCGCCGGGTCAGCGCCCGCGACCGGAGACGGCACATCCCGGACGGTGACCACAAACTCCGCGCTGGTTTCGGCTTGCGCGGTCGAAACGGTAATTTCCGCCCGCCCAAATCGCGCGACGGAAACGGTTGCCAGCAGTCCCAGACTGGCCGCCGCAAAGAACAGCGCGCTGTACGCGTAGCCCCGGCCGACGTGCAATCGAACTTCGCGCATGTTATGCCTCCTCACCCCCGGGTTCAAACCGCATGGCGTTGGGTCCCAATACGGCTTCCAGCTCGTGCTGCAAATCCGGCCGCTTGTCAACCCAGAGGCTGGTGATGATCTTGCGGTAACCGAAATCCTGCTTGATGAGCAAACACACCCGGTACGGCCCGGGAAATCGTTCCAACTGGCCTTTGACGCTGGCAATCACCTGGCGGTCGAGCACCGACGGAACGACAACGTACGCGGTGCCGCGTTCTCGGCGTTCGCCCGCACCGGGGGGGTGCGCGGGCTGCCAACCGCGGTTGACCGCGGCGGCGCCTTCCTGGGCTAACGCCGCCACCGTTGCGGCGGCGTTATGTTCATCAATCAGGACCGCGCGCTGGCAAATCAACTTGGTTTCTCCGTCTTTGTCAGACAATCGGCACCGCATCGCCACCACCGCGTCCTCCTGCCAAACGCCCGGGTCGCCGTGCAGGACGCTGGGGAACACCACCACTTCAACCGCCGCCGTCTGATCTTCAATTTTGGCAAACAGCATCTGCTCGCCCCGGCGAGTCATCACCCGTTTCACGGTGGCAATCACGCCGGCAACCGTCAGGGGCGGCCGCTCGGTGTCGGTGGCTGCGACCGCCTCCGCCAACGGCGTCACCTGCCCCGCCAGCTGCGGTTGCAGCGCGGTCATCGGATGCGACGAGAGAAACAGCCCAAGCAGCTCCCGCTCCCACATCACCTTCTGCCGTTCGGTGGCGGGCTCGGCGGGATCCAGCCGCAACTTGGGTAACGTACTCGCCTCTGCCAGTTGGGCAAACAAACTGCCTTGGGGGCTCCCCGCCTCCTGGTTGACGCTCCGCAGGTAGCTCAAGAGGTTATCAAGATTCGCGATCCAGAGGTTCCGCTCGCCGAACCGGTCCAATGCGCCGGACTTCGCCAGCGCGTCGAGCGACTTTTTGTTCAGATCTTTGGTTTTAACGCGGCTGACGAAATCCTCCACACTCGCGTACGGCCCGCGCTCCTTGCGTTCGTGGATGATGGCTTTGACGATGTTGTCGCCGAGATTCTTGATCGCGGTGAGGCCGAAACGAATGGTGGCGCTGGTTTTGTCGGCCCGCACCTCGGGCGTGGCATACACCACGGTGAACGACGAATAACTCTCGTTCAGATCCGGCGGCAAGACCGTCAAACCCATCTGCCGGCACTCCTCAACCTCCACCGCGATGCGGTCCATATCGCCCTGATCGCCGGTCAACAGCGCCGCCATGAACTCGGCCGGGTAATGCGCCTTCAGATAGGCCGTCTGGTAGGCAATCATGGCGTAACAAGCCCCATGGGAACGGTTGAAGCCGTAGCGGGCGAACGGCAGAATGAAATCCCAGATTTTTTTCGCCACCGATTTTTTGATGCCGTTGTTGACCATGCCGGTAATCATTTTTTCTTCCTGCTCATGCAGCAGGCGGGTGATTTTTTTGCCCACGGCTTTGCGCAGCACGTCGGCCTCGCCATAGGAGAATCCGCCCAGCTGCCGCGCGATCTCCATGATCTGCTCCTGGTAAACCGCGATCCCGTACGTTTGGCCTAAGATCGGCTCCAGACGCGGATCAAGGTACGCGATCTGGCGCAGCCCGTGTTTGCCGCCGATGTAGTCGGGAATCAGCTCCATGGGCCCGGGACGGTAGAGCGACACCATCGCGATGATGTCTTCAAACTCGGTGGGCTTTAACTGTTTCAGGTACCGCTTCATGCCCGACGATTCCAGCTGGAAAACGCCGGTGGTTTCCGCCCGCTGCAACAGCTGGTAGGTGGCGGCGTCATCCAAGGGGAGATTGGCCACGTCAAGCTCCACCCCCCGCGCCTTGCGCAGAATCTCCAGGGTGTTTTCCACCACCGTCAAGTTGCGCAGACCCAAGAAATCCATCTTGATCAGGCCGAGGTCTTCAATCGCGTGCATGCCATACTGCGTCATGGTCATGCCGCCCTCGGTGGACGGCTGTTGCGGCACGTACTGTTCCAGCGGCTCTCTGGTGACGACCACGCCGCAGGCGTGCGTGGAAGCGTGCCGCGCGCACCCCTCGAGCCGCTGGGCGATGGTGAGCAACTTTTTTCCCCGCGGTTCGGCCATCACCGCCTGCAGTTCGGGCACGGTGGCGATCGCCTCCTTGAACCCCAAAAACGGCGGAATCAGCTTGGCGACCCGGTCGCAGTAGCTGTACGGCAATTCCATGACGCGGCCCACGTCGCGCACGGCCGCGCGGGCCGCCATGGTGCCAAACGTGATGATTTGGGCCACATGGTCGCGGCCGTACTTGTCGGCGACATACTGGAGCACCTCGTCGCGCCGGTGGTCGGCAAAGTCGGTGTCAAAGTCCGGCAGCGAAACCCGCTCGGGATTCAAGAACCGCTCAAACAGCAGGTTATACCGCAGCGGATCCAGGTCGGTAATCCGCGTCAGGTACGCCACGATGCTGCCGGCGGCCGACCCGCGGCCCGGGCCGACCACGATCTTGTTCTTTTTGGCCCAGGTGATGAAGTCCGCCACGATCAAAAAATACGAGGCAAAACCGGTTTTGGCGATGACGTCCAGTTCATAGGCTAGCCGCCGCTGCACCTCCGGCGCGCGCGCCCGCGGACCGTAGCGTTCGGCCAGTCCGGCCTGACACAGCGCCGCGAGATAGGCGTCGGGCGTCAAGCCATCCGGCACGGCAAAATGCGGCAAGAGGGGCTTGCCGAATTCCAGCGTCACGGCGCACTGGGCGGCAACTTTCAACGTGTTGTCTGCGGCCTCGGGATGGTCGGGAAAGTGGCCGCGCATTTGTTCGGTTGACTGGAAGGAGTAGTCCCCGCCCTTCATCGTCAGCCGGTCAGTGTCCGCCAACGTCTTTTTGGTCTGGACGCAAATCATCACGTCTTGCGCCTCGGCGTCGGCCAGCGTTGGGTAATGCGAATCCGCGGTCACCACCACCGGAATCCCCAGTTCCTCACCGAGCTGCAGCACGGCTGCATTGACCGCGCCCTGCTGGGGCAAGTGCGGGTGGTGCTGCACCTCCAGGTAATAATTGCCGGCGCCAAATGTGGCCTGGTACCGGCGTGCCACGGCGCGGGCGCCCGGCAGGTCTCCCGACACCAGGTGTTTGGCGAGCTCGCCCTGCAGGCACCCGGACGTGGCGAGCAACCCCTCGTGGTAGCGCTCAATCAACTCCCAATCCACCCGCGGCTTGTAGTAAAACCCCTCGAGGTGCGCAATCGTGGTGAGTTTGATCAAATTCCGGTAGCCGGCGTTGTTTTGCGCCAAGAGCAGCAGGTGGTAGGGGTTGTCATCAAGTTTTGGGCGCTTGTCGGTATGGCGGTTTTTAGCCAAATACGCTTCAACCCCCAAAATCGGCTGAATCCCCGCGCGGACGCATTGCTGATAAAACTCCACCAGGCCATACATCCCCCCGTGGTCGGTCAGCGCTACCGCCGGCATGCCGTACTGCTTGGCGAGCGCGACTAACTCGTCAATTTTGGACAGCCCGTCCAACAGGCTGTAGTGCGAATGAACGTGGAGGTGGACGAAGGACATACACTAACGGCGTGAAGCGACGGATTACTTCTTGAGTATACTGCAAAGCCCACCCATCGCAAAGCTGCCGCCCCGCAAAAAAAACTTCCATTCCTGTTGACAACTCTCCCGCCCGCGAGTACGCTCAACATTGGCTGCCACGGCCAGGCTCTTTGACCCACCGTCGGAGAAAGGAGGAACCATGCCGACGTACAATGTGTCTGAACCGATTGCCCCACCGCCCGCCCGCCCAGGCACCGGGCCAGATTTGCGGCTGCTGATCCATTCCGCCCCCCCAGACCTTCAATCCGGCTACATGGCCGGCGTTGATGAGGTGGTGAAAGACATCGTCGAACGGTGCAACCCCTTGATGCAGCCGGACGTGGTCTTGGTGGGAGGAGCGGTGACCGAGGCCAATCTCACGGAATTGGCGCGCCGGGCGTTCAAGATCTGGACCGTCGTCAACGATGAGCCGCTGCTGAAGGCGCTGGACCTGCGGATGGACCGCCACCTGACGCCGCATCAACGCGAACGGATTCGTTACCGGGCGGGTAACCCCGGCCAGCTCCCGCTGCCCGATGCCAGCGCTGACCGGGTGGTCGTGGGGTGGGACGAGCTTCTGTGGCCCCACCTCATAACCACGGCGCTCAAGGAAGCCCGGCGGATTCTGCGGCCGTCATTCATTGACCGGACATTCCGCCGACGCTGCACCGGCGCGGTGGCGATTTCGGCGCCCCGGCCACAACCCCAACATGACCGGAAGGCCCAAGTTCCTGGGCCGGAAACTCGCCTCGGTGAACGAGGCACGTCCATTAAGGATCTCCAACCGATCGTAACCGAGGCCGGTTTCGCCTTCAGCGATCCCGAACATCCCCTCCGTGTCGTTGGCACTCCGCCCCGTGTCGTTCTTTGGTTCACCCCGCTCGAATCGTGAGTTCATTGTTTGGGTTCGGGTCCAAAAGAGGTTCGCATGCGCGAACCTCTTTCTCTTGGGCCTTCAATCGCCGCTAATGGCGCCTTGAACCTTTGGGCTTTTCGTGGGACCGTTCCATGAAATACCCAACCAGCTTGAGCGCGGAATCCGCGATTAACCCCAAGTGGCTGGCGCCTTTCTCCAGCTTGTCTTTGACTAACGTGAGAATTCTATCCACCAGCTCCAGCTTGAGGCGCACCGACGTGGCCACGCGGCTGGCGTCGCGTAAAACCTTGCCCAGGTAATACACCGCCCAAACGATGAAAACGGTCAGGATGACGGCGCAGGCGGCCAGCACGAGGTTGAGAATGTCGCCGGAAGTGTTGAACATACGAAATGAAAAAATTAAATATCAAAATGCAAAATGACAAAAAAATTCAAAATGAACCGTTAATTTTTTACATTTTGCATTGTCATTTTGAATTTGGCACTTTGCATTTTTGCATTCTTAGCGTACCGCCGCCTGAAACTCTTGCCGCAGCTTTGCCACCAGCTTTTCCATTATACTCTCAACCTCTGTTGCCGACAACGTCCGGTCGTCGGCGCGAAACTCCAGACTGCAAGCCACGCTCTTTTTGCCCGCGCCAACCTTGGCATCTTGGTACGCGCTCAAAAAAGTCACGCGGCGAATCAACGGATGAAATTCCGCCAAGAGCTTACGGAGGCGCTGCCACGGCATTTTGGCGTCCACGATCATCGCCAGGTCGCGACCACTCGGTGGAAACAGCGGAATCGGCTGGTAGGCTGACGGAGCGCGCGCCAGCGCCGCCACCACCGCCACGTTCATTCCAAACAGGGCAAGGGGCTGCCGGATGCCAAACCGTTCCAGCGCGGCTGGGCTAACCGCGCCGAACCGGCCCACGACCTTACCGCCACTGACCAGTTGCGCGCGCGGCTGCCAAAATTCGCCGCTTGCCGTGGCCTCGGGAACCCACTGATAGTCCCGCACGCCCAGATGCCGCACCAATGCTTCCGCGATGCCCTTCGCGGCAAAAAAAATGTCCTGTGCGTTGGTGATAGCGAACACCAGCGTCGGCAGCTCAGCGGGTAAATCATTTGGCTTGGGCTGGTAGATATTGGCCAGCTCAAACAATTGCTGACGCGGAAACCGCTTGATGTTCTGCCCCACCACCGAAAGCAGGCTCGCGCTCAACGTCGGCCGCAGGTACTCCAGCTCCGCGCTCAAGGGGTTAGCGACGCGCGGGGCAGACCCCGGTGGAACGCCAACTGCTTCAAGTTGCTTGCCGGAGATGAAGGAGTACGAGTGAACCTCGGTGAACCCCTGGCCAACCAAGAACGTCCGGATTGCTGACTCGAGGGCAAAGCGAGCCTCCGGTGGCCGGGCGGGAATGGGGCCAGCGGGCAGCGCGGCGGCCAAGTTGTGGTAGCCCCAAACCCGCGCCACCTCCTCGACGATGTCATGCAGCTCTGCAACATCGCCCTGCCGCCACCACGGAGGGGTCACGTTCCAGATCCTGGACAAGCCAGGATGACGACTGGACAAGCCAGGATGACGACTGGACAAGCCAG
>CAYJVS010000022.1:0-12267 GCA_964373635.1 uncultured Gammaproteobacteria bacterium | reverse complement strand
TCCTGGCGGGACGGAAACGATGCCCGATTCGTCAGACGGTGACGTGCCCCCCCCTATCTCCTTCGTCCCCCTCGTATCTCACCAGTCCTCTCCTCCTTCGCTAAAGCTATGGCGGACAAGTCGGACCTCCTCCCCCTCACCCCGGTTCCCTCTCCCCGCGGGAGAGGGGTAGGGTGAGGGCGGGAGCGGGTGGCCGGAGGCCGGGTGAGGGTGAACAACGACGCCGTCCGACGAATAACGAAACGGGCCTCGGAACCGTTGACGATGACCGCGGACGATAAAATATTTATTACCCGTGTGCCCACCGCTCGTGCCAAAGTTGAAAGCACATCAGCGTCCAGAGCTCCTTGCGGTTATCGGCTTTGCCGGCGAGATGATCGGACAACAGTTGTTCAACTACCGCCGGTTGGAAAATTCCCTGCCGTTTAAGCCTGGCCGGCGACAGCACATCCAGCGCCAACGGTTTGAGTTCTTGCCGCAGCCAAGCGCCGATGGGCACGGCAAAACCCTGCTTGCGGCGATGGGTAATGCCGGGCGGCAAACGGTCCGCCATCAAGCGCTTCAATAAATATTTGGTCTGCAGTCCGCGAAACCGCAGGGCGGGCGGCAGACTCACGACCAATTCAACCACGCGATAATCCAGCAGCGGAGCTCGCACCTCAAGCGAGGCGTACATTGATGCGCGATCTACTTTGACCAGCACATCATCTTGCAGATACCCCCGCAAGTACCAGTAGCTCAAGCGCTGCCACCGGTCAATCTGACCCCGATCTTGCAGTTGCCCGGTCGGATCGGCTACCACGTCGCCGCGGCACCGCTCAAACGCGTCAGGGGTCAGGAGTTCTCCAAGGCGGTTGGGGGCAAACGCGCCGCGCCAGACCGCATGCCGTTGATCCTCGGGGTACGTTAGGCCGTTCCAAAAACGCTTCAACTTGTCTCCCCAGGTCAAATAATCGTAACGCCGGGGCCGGAGCCGCGCGACGGCCCGCGCCACGCTCCGCCGCAGGGTCAACGGCAGGTAGCGCACAACCTCGGCCAACCGTTCGGCTTGAAACGTCGGGTAGCCGAAAAACAGCTCGTCGCCGCCGTCGCCGCCAAGCGCTACGGTCACCTGCTGGCGCGCGAATTTCGCCAACAAACGCGTGGGAATCAACGAGGGGTCAGCCAACGGCTCATCCGTGAAATCGGCGAGCTTCGGCACCAGTTCAAGGGCGTCACTTGGGCGCAGGATCTGCTCGGCGTGGTCGGTGCCTAAAAAATTGGCCACGTGCCGCGCATGGGCCGACTCATCAAAACTGGACTCCACAAAACCGATGGAAAAAGTTTTGACGGGCCGCGCGCTTGACTTTTGGGCATAGTAGGCCACGGTGCTGGAGTCAATTCCGCCGGATAAAAAAACGCCCAGCGGGACGTCGGCAATCAATCGGCATTTGACCGCGTCTTCCAGCAGCGCATCTAATCGCGCCAGCGCGGTGCCCGCGCTCATTCGTTGGACGCGCACGGGCACATCCCACCACCGCGTCAAGGTGGGCTCTTTCCCGCGCGCCACGGTGAGATACGCGCCGCCCGGAAGCTGGCGCATCCCGGCATAAATGGAACGCGGCGTGGGCACGTACTCGTGCACCAGGTACTGCGCCAACGACCGCCAGTCCAGCTCGCGTTTGACTGCCGGGTGCTGCAATAAGGCCTTGGGTTCGGAGCCAAAGACCAATGTTTTGGCCCACCACCCCCAGTACAGCGGCTTTTTACCCAGCCGGTCGCGCGCCAACAATAGGGTCTGCCGTTGGCAATCCCAAATCGCGATGGCAAACATCCCGTTGCAATGAGAAAAAATCTCGGCCCCCCACTCCTCGTACCCGTGGACAATCACTTCGGTATCGGACTCGGTGGTGAAACGATACCCCGCCCGCTCCAGCTCCTGCCGCAAGGCCTTAAAATTGTATATTTCGCCGTTGTAAACCACCGCCACCGTTCGTGGGGCGTTGAACATGGGCTGTTTGCCGCCCGCAAGGTCAATAATGGAAAGCCGCCGCATGCCCAAGCCAACGCCCGGCTGGACAAAAAAACCGCAGTCGTCAGGACCGCGGTGAATGATCGCGTCAGTCATCCGCTGCAAAATTTTTTGGTCACCCTGACCAAGGTAACCGGCAATGCCGCACATACTCGTGGAAATATCCAAGTTCCAAATTCCCAATCCCAAACAAATTCAAAACCCCAATACCGAAATACCAAAACATTTGGATTTTTGAATTTTGGTCATTGAGTATTGTTTGGAATTTGGTGCTTGGAAAATTAGGATTTAAAAGTTTATCTTCTCCTTCACGGCGTACGTTGGCTTGGCTTGCGTTTCATGGTGCATCCGCATGATCAGTTCGGCCAAGAGCCCAATCAGCACCAAGAGCGCGCCGACGAGCACAAACAGCGCGGTCAACACCGGCAGCGGGGTTTCCACGAAATCTTTTTGGCCGGTGACTTTGAAGTAGACCGCGACCGCCGCGCTCAAGGCGCCGACGGCAAACGACCACGCTCCGATTTTGCCGAAAAAATACATTGGCTTGGCCGAATAGTCGTTGAGAAATTTCAATGTCACTAAGTCCAACAAGACTTTCAACACGCGCTCCAAGCCGTACTTGGAGGCGCCAAACTGCCGCGGATGATACCGCACCGGCAGCTCGGTAATCCGCGCGCCCTGCCAGGCGGCCAGCGCCGGAATAAACCGGTGCATCTCGCCGTAGAGCCGAACGCCCTTGATAATTTCAGCGCGGTACGCTTTCATGGTGCAGCCGTAGTCGTGAAGCCGCACGCCCGAGATGCGGGATATTAGCCAGTTGGCAACTCGCGAGGTCAAACGGCGGGTGATGGGCTGGTTCTGCCAGCGGTTCTGCCGCCAGCCCGAGACAATGTCGTAACCCTCCTCAAGCTTGGCGACCAGCTTGGGAATATCGGCCGGATCATTTTCCAAATCCGCGTCCATGGGCACAATCACGCCGCCGGTCGCGTGATCCACGCCCGCGGCGATCGCCGCGGTCTGGCCGAAATTGCGGCGGAGGCTGATGACTTTGATCCGCTGGTCGGCAATGGCCAGTTGTTTCAACCCATCCAAGCTGCCGTCCGTGGAACCGTCATTCACAAAAATCACCTCAAAGTCAGGCGCGCGCCCCAGCGCGTCCGTAACCGCTTTATGCAACGGCCGCAAACTCTCGGCTTCATTGTAGACTGGGATGACCAGCGAAATGGCCATAGTCACTCGGTATCCGTCCAGACCGCGGAAAGTTCCTCCCCCCTTACGAAGGGGAGGCGAGGAGTGGTTTGAAAACGGGATTAGCGGCCATTGAGGTCGGCGATGAAAACGACTTTTACTCTAGCAAAATAAGCCGCGTTTGGCAACACATGGCCCAAAAACAGATTGAATTGAAAAAGTGACAAAAGTTGACAACGGCCATACCTTCGGCCATAATGTTGATAGACATCATCATTCATCCAAGAGCGCACGTATGGATAAGTCCACTCGGCAACAAGTCAATATTGGCAGCGCAAAAATTAAAAAGATCTTTGATTTAAGCATCGCTTTGGCCGAAGTGACGGAAAATATTCTGGAGGACCAAGGCGCCTACCGCGGTGAATTTCTTGCTGGACTCAAAAAATCTCTGCGGGAATCGCGTGTGGGGAAACTCACAAAAATCACCTCGCTGGATGATTTGCGGTAACGCCAGTCGCTTATGCGCGTTGCGTTGGTGACGCCGCAATTCAAAAAGGATGCGCGCAAAATTCCTCACAACATCCAAGAGGCAGCCGATAAAATCATCCGCCTGCTTGCCGCGAATCCATTACATCCGGGGCTCAACAGCATAAAATTAACCCACATTACTCCGGTTGTCTACCGAGTCCGGATAAGGCATTACCGCCTTATTTTTTCGTATACGCGCGATGCGATCATCCTCCACAGAATCCGGCACCGAAAAGACATTTACCAGGCGGGGTAAATAAATTACCGCACCGCAGAGCGGTGCGGTATGCCGGTCGGCCGAACGACGTCAGAAGAGCTTGAACTGCTGACCACGATCCTCAAACTGCTTCACCGCGAGGGTGCCCAGGTGCTTGCGGTACTTCGGGGGCCAGACTAGGTGATCGTTGAGATCGTAGACGCTATGGGCAGTCCTGTGGTACGCCATACCCGTTCAGCATACCACGGGTGGGCGGGCGGTAACCACACCGCCGTAGTGCCCACCGTGACAACGGTCCCGCGGTCCTTGACAAATGGCGAATTCTGGCAATACCATTAGAGAGTTCACATGGTGTGGACCCCGGCGCATGCCGGGAAAGGAAAACCAACCGCAAAAGCCGGAGGATGCACCTTGGATACCCAAGTCGTTTTGGTCACGACGACCCTTTACCAGTCACCGATGGACGTACGGTTTGGCTTAGCCGTCAAAACGGCTGCAGCCGCCCGCGCGTGTGGCTACCCCATCATCGTGGCGGACCGTTCTCCCGAGCCGTCGGTCAGTCAAGCGCTCGCCGCCCAGGGGGCGATAGTTTTGGAGCGGACCGAAGCCGGCATGGGGGCGTCTCGACGCCAGGCGTTCCGGTCCGGGCTCGCCTGGAACAACGGGGCAGCCAATGTCATCGTCTGGCTGGAACCGGAGAAACACTCGCTCGTCGCGCTGCTCGGCCCGGCGATCGACGCGGTGGCGACGGCGCGGTTCGATCTCATCATCCCAGAGCGTCGGTCGCTTGAAGGCTACCCGCGCTACCAGGCGATGTCCGAGAAGCTGGCCAACACGGCTGTCGGGGCGATAACCGGACGTCCTGATCTGGATCTTTACTTCGGTCCGCGGGTGATGAGCCGCACGGTAGCGGAGGAATTCTTTCACCGCTACGACGGCCGGTACGGAGACAGCTGGGAAATCATCTTCGTCCCCGTCCTCTCCGCCCTGGCCGCGGGTAAGCGCGTGGGATCAACGGTGGTGGACTACATCCATCCGGGTGAGCAGACCGCGGCCGAGGAGAGGAACGCGGAAATGGACAAAAAGCGCGACTGGCAGCGCACCGACCTCATTGCCGCGATGGCGCGCGCCGCCCAGAAGATGGGGTTTTACCCGCGCCTGGTAACTTCCTAGCGTTCGGCGTGATCATCAGGGTTGTCGGTTTTCCGGCAACCCTTTTTTTATTTCCCGATCCTTGACTCGTTACTGAAACCTTGCTAGGGTAGTATTCCCGAACAAATACCAACACCATAGGGAGTTCTTTGACGATGCGTTCAAAAACCTTGTCCTTTCGAGTCCGGGAGTACGCTGCCGGCAGGAGGTATCCACCCAGTTGGAGGCACGGCGTGGCGCTGGCGAGAATGATCGAACGGCTCAACCGGATCATTTTCCCCAACCATCAGCTGATTATCGGATTGGTCAGCCGTGACGCCCGCATCGCCGGCCTCGCCCACAATACCGCCTACTACCACGAGTGCAACCCGTATGGAGAGAAACCAAACCACGGCTATTTCCTCATCAATGCTACCAGGGTGAAGGCTGACCTCGGCGAGCAATTTGTGCAGCGCTACGGCCTGACCTACGCCCAAGCCTCATTTTGGGTCGCGGCGCATGAAACCCGCCACCGCGTCCAGCACCTGCTCAAGCCGAAGCTGTTCAACCAGGGGTACTTACGCCACAACCCATTCCGCCGCTCCAGCCGCGTGATATTGCCGCGGATCAAATCGGCTGCATGGGGACGCCGACGCTTCCTTGCCGACCTCAAGGGCATGTACCCTGGGGCCACGCTCCGCAGTCTGCGATGGAACTTTTGGTACCGGGAACGCGACGCCGAAATCGCGGCCTACCTCGCAACTTCAGTCTACGTCAAAACCCGCAGTCTGCGTCGCGCCGCCGCGGTCCTTCACGCGGGCACCACGCGCCTTGGAACATAACGCTCACACACCTCGTCACAACGAGGTGTGCTTTTTTGCCCAACTTGCAGCGAGATGTTCAATAATTTGCCGCCCCCGCGCCTCCCACGTATACCGTTCTGCCAGCTGGAGCGCGGCGGCAACACGCGATGACTGGTCGGACTCCCCGGCTTGACGGATGCCTCGCGCTAAGTCATGCGGGTCGTCGGGTTTGACGAAGATTACCTCGCGCTCGGAAACGATTTCACGGATGGACGGCAAATCCGATGCCACGATCGGCCGGCCCGCCGCCAGATATTCAAACAGTTTTAACGGTGAGGTGTACAGCCGCGAACGGTCCGTCTGCGCCGAATTAGGGATCACCAGCACGTCAGCGGCGCCAAGCCACGCTGGCACGCGATCACGCGGCTGGTGCGGGACCACGTGGACATTTGCCCATCCGCCCGAGGCGGATCCGCCCTGGGCGGACTGGCGTGAGGCCACAAATTGCTTGAGCCTTTCGGCGTCTTCGGCCATGCCGCCCACAAAAACCACCAGCCACTCGGATGAGAGCGGACGAGCCGCTTCGGCCAGCGTGAACACCCCTTTCCAGGAATACAAGTGCCCGACGTAGAGGGCAATTTTTTTGTCCGCGGGCAATCCAACGGTTTGCCGGCACGTCGCGGCAGAAGGGAGATGGGCAAACGCGGTCAGGTCAACCGCATCGGGCGCAACGATAATTTTTTTTTCCGGTATCCCCTGCGCCAGCAGCGCATCGCGGATGCCGTGGCTGATGACCACGATTGCGGCCACGCGCGAAAGCAGCCCGCGGTACTTGGATTGAGGCAACGCGTGCAGCTCCAAGACGATCCGCTGGCGGAGCGGACGAACCAGCGCCAGCGTCAATTCATCCCGACCGTACACCCAATCGGCTGCTACGGTTTTCAAGTATCGCCGTACCGACCAGGCAAAGGTTGCCGACTGAATCCAAAATCCCACCGGCCCGATCCAGCGCTGCCAGCGGCCGGTCACGTCAAGCGTTGGCAAACGGCGCACGGGAAATTGCGGCGAAACGCCATAGTAAGTATACGGATCCACATGACCAAGACTGGGGTTGCGCCGCTTGGGCACCACCAATTCAACGTCAACTCCCTGGCGGACTAATTCCGCGCAGGTGCGCATGATTTGGTAGCCGTGGGCTTTCTCGGTCGGCAGCCGGATGTTGGCGATGTAGATCAGGCGCATGGTGTTGTTAACCCCTCCTGACCTCCCTTGCTTGCATCAAGGGGAGGAATTGGGATCCGCGTTGATATCCGCGGGTTGGGGCAACTCATAGACGGTCACGGTCGGGCCAAGGCGCCGCGCGGGGAACATGGTATACAATGGCTGCCGGTAATTGCCGTTGAGGTCGGCAATATCCGAGGGAAACCGCTGGATCGGCGTGGCACCCGCCGCGATCAACGCGGTGGTTGCCCGCGTGACGGTTGCCGCGTCTTCCACCACCAGGAAACGAAAACCGGCCCGTTCCAACGATGGCGCGGTCAGATCGGCTGGCGCATCGGGCCGCAAAAAATGTAACGGCAAAACGTCATACGCCGGCCGCGGGTACTGCTCGGAGGGCAACCGCAGCAACGCGCGATCCTCCTGCCGCAGCGACGTGGGATCGAGAAGCTCCTGCTGCTGGAGCGACGACAAGGTTGGCGTGAGGCGAATGGTCGTCAAGTCGGTCACCACGCGGCTGCCGGGCGGGATGTTATCGGCGATCCACGCCACGGCGAGCTGGCGCGTATCGGGCGCCGAAAGCAGCCCCAGGTATTTGCCCGCGGCCGCCAACGGAAAAGCGAAAACCAACAACGCTGCCGCCACGGCGCTCATGGGCGCGAACTTCGCCGCTCCGACCAGTACCCGCTCCAGCGCCAGGGCGGCGATCACCGCCAACGCCGGCAGTAAAATCAGCCCATAGCGCACCTCGTCGTGAAATAGCATGTAGAGCACCGGCAAGTAAACAACGGGCAAAGCAACCAAAAGAGTAAACTGCTGACGCGACCGGCGCCAAAGCCACGGCAAACCAATCATGGCGAACACCAACATCACCGGTTCAAGATGCCAAAAATTGCGCAGGTGGTAACCCAGGGACGCCAACCAACCGCCGAAACTTTTGGCCAACCCAACGCCTGATCCCTCGCCGATGCCGTAACGGAAAAATTCTTGCGGATGAACCAGTACAAAGATGGTAGCCAGCGCGGCAAAAATGCCAACGCCCTGCCAGAACGCGCGATGCCGGAACTTGTTGACGGCAACAGGGTTAAACCAATGACTGATAAACACCAGTGCGAACGCGAGGGCGGGCACATAGCTAACTCCAAATCCCACGCCGGCGGCAATGCCGGCCCACCGGTAGTCAGCGGGGCGTCCGCCCTGGGCGATGCGCAGCGCCAGATACAGCACCACGGCGACCGCCAACGCGGTCAACACCCAATGGCGCAAGAAATGCGACTGCTGGAGATGTAAAAATGACAGTGCCAAAAATGCCGCGCTCAACACTCCGACTCGCCGACCGCCCACTCGATTACCAATCGCGTACACGACCGCAACGGTGGCGGTCCCGGCCATCGCGGCCAGCACCCGGGCGGTCAAAAAGATCGCGGTGGGATCAATCGTCGCCAGCTGGATGAAAGCACCCAGGGTGGGCAAACCAGCCGCCAAGTACCACAGGGCCAACACCGGCACTAATGGCACCAGCAGCAGGTAGGAACCAACCGGCGGATAGTAGAGCGTGCGGAACTCGGCCGGATGCAGCGCCGGAATCAACGTCTTGAGTTTGAGCATGGTGACCGCGCCGTACACCAATGAGGTCTCGTCGCCGACAAACCGAAACGGCAAACCATAGCCAATCCCCCACAGCCGCAGCACCAGCGCCACGGCGAGAATTGCCGCCAAAATCCAGTTGTGTTTAAGCCAGGGTAGCACTGACGTTGATTACGCCGTTCATGATGGCCACGAGATCCTTGCCGATGGATCCGGGGGTGAGACGTTCCCGATAGAGCCGGTGGCCGGCGGCGGCCAGGCGCTGCCGCCCGACGGGATCGTTCTGCCAGCGGCGAATTTGTGTGGCTAAATCAACCGGGTCGTTTGCTTGACAATAAGCCACGTGAACATTCGGCGTGAACAGCTCATCCATCGCCGGCAGGCGCGCGGTCAGCACCGGCTTGCCCAGCGCCAAGGCCTCGTAAATTTTATTCGGAATAACCGGCCGCGGTTTGCCGGCGCCAAAAACGCCCAAACACAGATCCGACTGGGTAATATATCCCGAAAGCGCGGCTGGGTCAACGTCAGGCGCGAACGTGACGTTTTTGACCTTTAACTCTTGGGCGAGCCGCGCCACTGCCGGGTATTCCTGTCCCCGGCCAACCAACCGAAACCGCACGGGTTCGTCTTCCAACAGCTTGGCGGCGCGCGCGATCACGTCCACGCCCTGGAACGGCGAGTAGTGACCGTGGAAGTGGACTAAGAAATTATCGTCGGGCTTCGATATTTCGAAATTTCGATATTTCGAAATATCGAAATCCGGCAGATCAGAACCGGCGTAGACCACGGCAAATTTTTTCCGCGGTAAACCGACCAAACGGGCGAGATACTCCGCGTGGGCCGCGGTGTCCAGCAGCGTAACGTCGGCCAGACGGCAGGCAAGCCAATCCAACCCATAATAGCAGGCCCCGCGCGGGCTCCGCGGGCGCACCTGGCGGCGGGCCGACGTCATGGCGTCAAACAGCGACGTGAACGCGTCAAAAATGATCGGGGTTTTCGCTCGGCGCGCGGCCAGCCACACCAGCGGCACCACCACGTGGCCCGGGAAGCCGATCAGGATGACGTCGTGGCTTCCGGCCTGCCGGCGAATTTCCCGCCACAGCCGAACGTATTTTCCGAAACGCGGCTGGCGGATGTTGACCGTCTCCACGGCAATGCCATGGTGCTTGAGTCCTTTGAGCAACATCCGATTCCGCGCGTAGTCGGGTTTATAGGTGCCGGCGTAGAGAAGGCGGAGCGGGAGAGACATACGTGAACCCCCTCTAACTCCCCCTTCGCAAGGGGGAGATCCAATCAGGGCGTTTACCGCCACACGCGGCGAGAATTTTTCCGACCAGTTGGGTGAGGTTGTGGCGGGTAACGACGATCTCGCGCAAGTGCGTTTGGAGTTGCTGGCGTTCATGTGGGCCCAGCTGCCGGAGCGCGCGGATGGCCTCCGCCAAGCGGCGGAAATCGTTGCCCGGGATCACCCAGGCCGAGGGCAGAACTGGGGCAAAGGCGGGGTTTGACGTAATCACCGGCACCTCGCACGCCATGGCTTCCAGGACCGCTTTATCCAGGCTGCCAGTGCCGCTCAAGTTCACCAGGCAATCAGCCGATTGGTACACGCGCGCCACATCGGCATGAGCCACCGGGCCGGCGAATCGCACCCGAGCCTCGAGCTTAAGGGCGGAAACCAGCTCCCGTAAGCTCGCCAGATATTGTTCATCCTGCGGTAACGCCGGCGCTCCAATGATGTCGCAGCGAATGGCGTGGTCACCGGTTTGGTGCAGTTCCGCCACGGCCTTGATCAAGGTCTCGTAGTCTTTGGTGGGTGAAATTCTGCCGACCGAGACGACGGTAAAATCGCCGCGTGGCGGTGGTGGCGCGGGGCGAAACACTTCGGTATCAATCCCGTGGCCGACCACCTGTACCTTGGGCGAAGGAACGCGGAAACTTTCCGGCGACGCGGTCAACACCACGTCAACGAGCCGCGCCATCAGTCGGGTCTTCCAAGTGACGGTGCCATGGGTGTACCACGCGACAAGCCGCTTACGGCGCAGTTTGGCCCAGGGCCACACCGCAAGCGCGTATTCGGGATTTTGGTGGCAAAAGACCGCATCGGCCCCACCCAGCAGCGGCCAGACCGTGAACGGGAAACGCAGCCACCGGCCAATCCGCATCCCGCCGGATTCCTTGCCCAGCGAATGAACCGTGACGTTCATGGGCAACCCCGCGGTGTCACCGCGTTCCAGGCACACCACGTCGAGCCGGCCGGGACGCAACTGCCGCGCCATGGCGCTGACCCATGGGTAGGTATGGCCCGCCCGCGCATCCGCGCGGTCAACCCTTCTTGTCATCATCAATAGATTCATACCGTCGCGCCACTCACCTCGCGCCAACACTGGACAATGGCTTGCGTGTTTTTGCGCCCGTCAAAACGCTCCCTGACCAAAGCCCGGCCCCGCTCACCCATGGCGTGGGCCACGGCCGGGTGCGTCAACATGTAGATGATCTTCTCCGCTAACGCGTTCGCATCGCCCACGGGAACCAGTTCGCCGTTGACGCCCGGTTCAATAATGTCCTTTGCCCCCGTGGTTGCCGTGGCCACGACCGGTCGGCCCGCGGCGTTCCCTTCCACCAACACCTTACCAAAACTTTCGTGCCGCGACGAGGAAACGAGGACGTGAGCGAGGTGATAGGCGGCAACGATCTGTTCGTGGGGCAAGCGAGCGGTGGCGGCAACGGTGAGTTGATCTCCGCTCGCTTCAATCTGGCGTCGAATCTGTTCCGACGAAAACCCGGCACCGATTTGCACAAACTGCACCGGCGAAACGCGTTGGGCGACAATTGCCAACGCCCGCCATAACGTGGGATAGTCTTTGGCCCGATCCGGACGTCCGACGTGCAGCAGCACCGGCGCGTCCGTCAACCCCAACTCTTGCTTGAGATTTTCCCTGGCCGCCGGTTGCGCGACCGTAAATTTTTCCGTTGCCACCGGCGTGGGAATCACGCGAACGCGCGCGGCCGGCAACCCCAGACGTTCCAACTTCTCGGCAATTCCCTGACTCACCGTGCGGACCGCGTCGGCACGCCGCACCACCCAGCGGGCGACCATGAGCTGCCAGCGATGATGCAATGACTCGGCAAGCCACCATGGGTTTTCAAAGTAATCGCCGTGGCAGTGAACGAGCAGCTTGCTGCCGGTCTTCCGCTTGAGCCACACACCGGCCAAGCCGGTGGCAAAAGGATCCTGCGTCACCACGAGATCATAGCGATGCTGGGCGGATAATCCTTGGGCCACACGGAGGGCATTAAAAAGATACCACGCTTTAGCGCGCGAATTGGTCGGGTGCGCCTGGACCTTCGGGCTCAGACGGAAAGCCGTTGGACCCCGCGAGCACATCACGATGATATCCAAACGATTGACGCCCGGTTCTGCCCCGTAGGCGCGGTGCCGCTCCACCACGTCGCCCAGCTGCGCGCCGCCGAGGAGCCCCTTATCCAGACTAATCATTAAGACGTTCATGGTGATTTCAAATATTCCTACCCCCCTCTAACTCCCCCTTGAGTGCTTCGCACTCAACCTCCTCTAACTCCTCCTT
>CAYJVS010000021.1:0-12376 GCA_964373635.1 uncultured Gammaproteobacteria bacterium | reverse complement strand
TCGGTTTCCCCCCTCACCCCCAATCCCTCTCCCTTGAGGGAGAGGGTGATCCGCCTATCAGCTCAAAGCTACAAATTATGAAATCTTCGTTTCCCGCAGTTTCTTGCGGTAGTCGCGCAGGTAGTAGAGTTTGGCGCGGCGCACCCGGGCTTGTTTGACCGGCTCAATTTTGACGATGCTGGGCGCGCCGATGGGGAAAATTTTTTCCACGCCCACGCCGGCGGAAATTTTCCGCACCACAATCGTCGGGCTCGGCTTGCGGCTCTTGCGGTAGGCGATGACGATGCCTTCAAAAATTTGCACCCGTTCTTTTTCTTTGTCGCCGGAGATTTCCTTGATTTTTTGGTGGACGCGCACGGTCATGCCCGGCTTCAGCTCCGGCAGCGTAACGATGGTAGTTTGGTCTGGGTTCATGGTTCAAGGGGGTTAGATAAGTATTTTTGTCATTGGTAAAAGGTCATGGCTGCAGGTTAGGTCATTGGTCATAGTCGAAAGGGATTGACGTTGAACCAAAGACTTTCGACTAAACTCGCTGCTAAGACTTACGACCGGGATACTTCCGTACGGTATGACAGGCAGGTGCAAAAGTCAAGCCGGAGGACGTGAGGTTTTCGTGCGCAGCGTCATAGGTGGGTGGCTTGCTGCCAGCCGCTGGATGAGCGCGGTCACCTTGGCGACGGTGTCGCGTATTTTGCCGCGGGCGTTTACAATGACGTAGTCGTAGTGACGCGCGAGGCGCAGCTCCTCGCGGGCGCTGGCGAGCCGACGGGCGAGTTCGCGCTGGTTCATGTCCTGGCGTTGGTTGATCCGCCGCACCAGTTCCCGCGCCGATTCCGCTTTAAGAAAAATGAGCACGCTGACGTCGGGCAGTTTGCGTTTGATCTGCAGCGCCCCCTGCGGGTCAATGTTCAGCAGGAGGTGGTGGCGCTGGAGCCGTTCTTCGACCGTCGCCCGGTCGGTGCCGTAGAGGTTGCCGTGCACCACGGCCCACTCCAAAAACTCGCCGCGGTTGACCCGATCGCGGAAGGTTTCTTCGTCAACGTGGACCATGGTTTTATCCTCCTGTTTGCCGATGCGCTGGGTGCGGGTGGTGTAGCTCACCGTGGTCACCAGCCACGGCAATCGGCGCAGCGCCGCTTTGGCCACGGTCGTTTTGCCCACGCCGGAGGGGCCGGAGATAATGAACATTTTGTAGGGACAACGAGGAGACGGTTGTTGTGTTGGCATAGACCGAGTGCAAGTTTCAGTTCTTAATTCCCCATGAATTTTTTTAACCCAATTTTTTAATGCCCTCTCCCCGCCTGCGCCGACGCCACGGCGGGCCCCGCCATACGACCGGGCAAATAATCTCAGGATGCAGAAACGAAATTATTCGTGAAGTTTCTAACGGGGCGGGCAGGCCACGATGGGGAGAGGGAGATATTTGAAAATTTGCATCAGGGCTTTTGCATAAATTCAGTGAAGAGTTCTGGGACGGAGCTGGTGAAGGTATGGAGTTTACCGTTTGGGCCGGTGAATTGCAAGCCCGTGACGTGCAGCAGGATGCGGTCAAGCGTCACGACTTTGATTTTCCGTTTGCCGGTGTGGTGGAAGGGTTTGCTGGGGCCGTACTCGCGGTCGCCGATAATCGGATGGCCAATCGCGGCGAGGTGGGCGCGGATTTGGTGCGGCCGGCCGGTGACGGTTTTTACCTCCAGCAGGCAGTAGGGATCAGCCGGCGTCAGCACGCGGTAGGCGGTTCGGGCGTCCCGTTCGGTCGCAACGCTGGCGTCATTGGCGGGATGCGCGACGAATTTTCCCGTCGTTGACCGGCCGATGGGCAGCGTAATTTCCCCGCTGGAATGGTTGAGCATGCCGTACACCACGGCGGCGTACGTCTTGTGGACGCGGCGCTGACTGAATTGCTCCACCAAGTGCTGATACGCGGCGGGCGTTTTGGCCACCACCATCAGGCCGGAAACGTCGCGGTCAAGGCGGTGGACAATCCCGGGGCGGTGCGGTTCTCCCACCTCGTGCAACGTGGGATAGCGGTCAAGCAGCCACGCCGTCAAGGTTTGCGGTTCCTGTTTGTCCGTGGGGTGCACCAGCAGGCCGGCGGGTTTGTCAATGGCCACCAGATCCCCGTCTTCGTAGACGATCGTCGGGGCTGGGGGCCCCTCACCCCTAACCCCTCTCCCTTGAGGGAGAGGGTGGTCCGTCACGGACCGGGTGAGGGAGGAACTGACCGCGACAATGTCAGCCGTTTTCAGAAATTGATGCACGCTCGCGGTTTTGCCATTGACCGTCACGCCGCCGGTTTTGATGAATTTTTGGATTTGGCTGCGGGTGATGTCCTTGAGTTGCGTCGTGAGGAATTTATCCAGGCGAGCGCCGGCGTCAGCGGGTTTAACAGTGAATTGTTGGGAGGTAATCATATTTTTATCCCCTCACCCTACCCTTTCCCACCGAGGGAGAGGGAGATGTTTTTGAGACCGCGGTTTAAGGGGAGGATTGAGGAGGGGTTTTCCTGCCGAATTTTTTTTGGACCGCTGTCTTTGCTTGGGCTCGCGTCTTGATTTTCCCCGCCAGCTGTTGCTCGCGGAGGAATTCCTTTACCCGCTTGATGAGTGGACCGGGTGGGATTTTGAGCAGCGCCATGATCTGGTGGCCGTCCACAAGCGGCGCGGGCAGGACGCGGCGTGATTTGAGCCGGCGGCGCAAGGTGGTGACCCGTTGTTTGAGCTGGCGGTAGGCGGCGAAGTCCGGACGGCCCGACGGCGCGATGGTGGCGGAAATGTCCACGAAGGTGAGCTGGAGCAGCTGCTGGCCCGGGAAGGCGGGGTTGAAGAAGTACTTTTCAATCGTGGTTTCTTTCATCTGGGTTTTTTTGGCATGGGTGGCGATGAGGTGCTTGGCAATCAGCTCTTCGACCACGGCGACATTCAAGCCGGCGCTTGAGAGTTTGAGCCGTTCGGCTATCTCCCGGAACATGCGCGCGCCCTTGATGTCGTGGCCGTTGGTGCGGATGCGGTCGGTGATGGTCAACGTGGAGGGTTTGCCCACGTCGTGAAACAGCGTGGCCCAGACCAGCTCCGCGGGAATTTCGAATTTTGAGCTCATGTCAACATGGCCCTTAACCCCCGCTACCTCCCCCTTCGTAAGGGGGAGAAATGGCTTTGGAATGAACCCTTTTGTATTTTTAATTTTGAATTCTTTACGGAATTCTTTTGATGAGAGTTTCCCCAATGCTACCACGGTGTGGGTCCACACGTCGCCCTCGGTGTGAAACTGCGGCGGTTGGGGGCAGCCTTTCATGGTGAGCAGTTCCGGCATCAGCAGCTTGACCGCGCCGCATCGGTCCATCATTTCCATTGCTCTGACCGGCTGGGCCACGACCGCTTTGACGAGCTCCTTGGCAATGACTTCAGCGGGCACCACGCGATTGCCGTCGCGTTCGTCCGTGAGGTGCTGGATATTGCGCTCAATCGCCGCCCAAGTTGTCGGTTCGATGGCAAAATCCAGCTGGCAGGCGAAACGAATCGCCCGCGGCATCCGCGAATAGTCCTCTTGAAATCGCTCGCTGGGGTTGCCGACGCAGCGGATGGTTTTTTTCGCCAGGTCATCCAATCCGCCAAAAGGATCAACCACGTGAGGTTGTAGGTTGTAGGTTGTAGGTTGTAGATCCCCCTCACCCTTAGTCCCTCTCCCCTTAGGGGAGATGGTTCGGAGAGAGGAAAGTCGGAGCGCCATCGCGTTGATGGTAAAATCCCGGCGCGCCAGGTCATCTTCAATGGGCAGCTTCGGGTCGGACTGCACCTCCACGTCGCGGTAGCCGCCGGTGCCGAAGGCGTGTTCGCGGCGGGGGAGCGCGACGTCAATCGGTGCGTTGCCGGTGTTGCCCCGCGGCACGAACTTCAGCACCCCGAAGGTTTTACCCACCAGGCCGACGCTGCCGAGCTGGCCGAGCGCGGCCTCCAGTCGTCGTGCCGGCACGCCCGTGACCACCACGTCAAAGTCCTTGGAGGGACGGCCCAAGGCGATGTCGCGCACCATGCCGCCGACGAGGTAAAATCCCGCCCGGGGAAACCGCCGTTGCAGGGTTGCAACGAACCGCAGCTCCGGTAGTTTCGCCCAGGTTTTCAGCCAGCGGTGGAGGTTCGCGCTCGCTTTATGCATGGTGGTATTGTAGCCTTTTTCTATTATTTCATGAAGCATAAAGTGCATTACAATGCAATAAAAAAGCCCCACCGTTGGAAACGGTGAGGCGGGGGGTGCGCGGGGGAGTCCCGTTTATCCCAGTTCGATAATGTTCGTCAGGCGCACCTCGAGCTGGAGGCGGAGGAGCGCGTAGAGCCGTGGGTTGCGCGGCGCCAGAATCTGCAGCGCCGCGAGCACCGCGTTGGCAGGCTCGAGCACCGTCAGCGCTGGCACCACGCTGG
Source organism: uncultured Gammaproteobacteria bacterium (assembly GCA_964373635.1). Lineage (GTDB taxonomy): Bacteria > Patescibacteriota > Patescibacteriia > Buchananbacterales > GWA2-38-13 > VMFR01. The sequence continues at coordinate 7,958 of CAYJVS010000021.1, read as the reverse complement.
GTGTGCGGAGTGACGACCACACGTCGTGGCGGAACTCCTTGAGGCTGGCCGGGACACTGATGACCGGCACGGTGGTGGTGCCGGCAAGCGTCGGCCCGAGGCCGTTGCTTTTGCCGACGTAGGCGATGATCACGCAGTCGGGTATTTCTTGCACCATGCGCTGGACCGTCAACGCCGTTCGCACCGGTTCCTTGTGGGCCGAGCAGGTCACCTCGGCGACCTGGCAGTCGTCGGCCAGGAACGGTTTGAGCATTTCGTGGAGCAGCGTCAGGTCATCCTTGTCGGACGCCCGCCACAGGATTACCCGTTGGCGCGGCAGGCAGAAGCGAGCGGTCAGATCCGCGGTGAGGCGGAACTTCCGCTCAACCTCCGAGACCTCAACACCGTCGCGGAAGAGCTGCTTGTCCTCGTACTGGCCGTTGAAGACGACCCGCCACGAGTCGGCGTCAATGACATCGGCCAACAGCAGATGGCCCAAGCGGTCAAGACCAAACTCGATTTTGCAGTCCACCAGGCGCCGACCGTGGAGCTGCCAGGCTTTCTCCAGGATGAGGAACGCCCGGCGGGCAATGGGCTCCATCTCGGCGTAGCGATCCAAGTTGTCGCTGGACGGGAATTGGTCGAGCACGAGGAACGGTTGACTTCCATGGAGCGGCTGGTCAGGCCGGTAGAGGTGGGTACGGCCGTCACGGATGACCATCAGGGGGTCGTCCTGGGGCAGTTCGTGCTCCCGCCACCGCTGGTCCTTGGTCTTGAGGTAGAACTCCACGAGCAGGCGGGGGAAGACGTGCTCCTTAAGCACGTACGGGTGGCGCTTTAGGTACGAACCATGCGCCTCGCGACGGGCGACGACCTCCAGCTCGAGCATCTGACAGCGGGAGGTGAGGAAGCGGGTCGCGTCGATCCGTTGCTTCCACGCCAGGGGGAGGCCGCACTCCTCCAGGAGATGGAAGACGTTGCTGGTAGTAGCAGTGGAGAGTTCGCCCTTGCCGGGCATGATCTCGTGCTTGGCGCCATCGCCGGCGGTGATGTCGTCTTTTGATTCGATCACGGCCAGATCGCCGAGGTTCGTGGTGATGCCCTGCCAGCGCTTGAGGCCGAAGACGCGTTTGGTTTTGCCTTCGGCAATCAGGTCACCCAGTTCGTAGTCACTCATCAGGTACCTCCTTTCGGTTGGGGGTGATGGGTTGGTGTTCAGACCGGCCTTGGTTCACGCGGTTTCCTTTCCGAAGATGTGGTTGATGCCGCGTTCAATGTAGGCGCGAGCGTCAAAGAGCGCGGCGAGTTTTTCCTGGCCGATGATGTGGGCCGCGGTGCGCCGGTCGTCAGCGGTGAGCGACTTCTCCTCGAGTACCACGGCGAGGGGTTGAGCGGTGTCCACCGCTGAAAATGAGTACTGCTGCACGTACTCGTAGGCGACGTTGGGATCCACGCCGGCGTCGAGTAGCGCGTTGCGCACGCGGTTGCCCGCCCAGACACCGCGCGTGGCGTTGAGGTTTGACAGCATCCGATCCGGGAAAACTTCGAGCTTGGAGACGAGGCTGGCGAGCTTGTTGGCCAGGTAGTGCACCAGGCTGGTGGCGTCGGGCAGGATGTGCCGCTCCACCGACGACTGCGAGATGTCGCGCCACTCCGGAGTGGCCACGTTCTCGCAGGCGACCTGCGCGTAGGCGCGAATGAGCCGCGGCAGCCCCATGAAGCGCTCCGTCAGGATGGGGTTTTTCTTCCACGGCATCGCGGACGACCCGCGCTGCTTGGGCTTCCTGGGTTCGCGCAGTTCGCCAACGTCGCTGCGCATCATCTCCCAGAAGGTCCGGCAGATCTGCTCCATGGTGGCAGCGGCCACCGCGAGCACCGAGACCACCATGGCGTGGCGGTCGCGCTGCAGGATCTGGGTCTCCGCTGCCGCCGGCTGAAGCCCGAGCGCGTTGAGCGCCGACGCTTCCAACGCGGGATCCACGTCGGCGTAGTTGCCAACGGCGCCGGAGATTTTGCCTTCGGCAAGTTCCGTGTCGAGTACGGTGTGCAGCCGCCGGATGCTCCGGCTGACGGCGCGCGCGAACACGAGCAGTAGATGGCCAAAGGTGTCCGGTTCGGCGTACTGGCCATGGGTGCGCGCGATCATCAGCGTCCACTGGTGTTCGTGTGCCTTGGTCTCGAGCGCGTGCCGCAGGCCGAAAAGTTCGATGAGGATGAGCGCGACGGCCTGGCGGAGCATGCGAATGAGCGCCGGGTCTTCGACGTCGTAGGACGTGAGCTTGCGATGGTACACACCGCGGTACTGGCCCACGCCGGCGGCATCCAGCGCTTCCTGCACGCAGCCGATGAAGGCGAGCATGTCGTGTTCCAATTCGGCCTCCAGGGCTTCTATCCGCGCCACGTCAATCTTTGTGTGGTCGCGAATGGCCTCATACGCGGCCATCGTGATTTCGCCCTTTTTGGCGCGCGCCAGAAGTACGGCGAGCTCGACTTGGTGCCAGTGCTCGAACTTAGTCTCCTCGCGGAGCCACAGCTCGCGCATCGGCGGGAGGGTATAGCGTTCCAGCATGTCACACCGTCCTTTCTGCGGTGGGTTGTCAAAGATGCGATGAACCAAACCACGGTGGCAAGGTTCTCCTGCGGGGGATGGTAGGGGATTTAGTGGAGCAGGTCAAGTCGGAAAACCCCACCCCTCCGTCACCAGTCCTCTCCTCCTTCGCTAAAGCCATGGCGGACCAGTCGGACCTCCTCCCCCTCACCCCGGTTCCCTCTCCCCTTGGGAGAGGGGGAGGGTGAGGGCGGGGAGAGGCAAGAGTAGGAAAGGATTAATCTTCCTACTCCCCTTATGATAAGGGGAGGTGTGGAGGGGTTAGTGGGTTAACCAAAAAACCGCCGTTCGGCGGTTTTTTAGCGGGTGTCAATTTTCAACTACATCTTGTGCGTTTCGGGGCTGACAAAGCAACAATCAATCGCCTTTTTCCCCGAGCCGCAGGGACAGGGCTCACCCCGGCCGCAGCACTCAACGTACTTTTTCCCCGAGCCGCACGGACACGCGGCCTTGAGTTTTTCGTACATGGTTTGATCCGCCATGGTATCACCTCCTTCTTTGGTTATGGCTGCTGGGACTATAGCACATTCTGGAGCGAGAGTGGTGGCAAGCGTCACCAACAGCTGGGGGAAACGGCGGGGGTGCAGGGTGCTGTCCGACATCGGATGTCGTATTTGGTCATGGCTGGGAATTTGGATCTTTGGCCAACTCAATGTTGAATAATCGCGACAGATCCTGGCCCTTGAGCGACGGGCGTTTTTTCCGGCCCGCCGGGGTTTTCCGCGTCAGCGCCGTTTTGGCCGTCAGGAGATCGGCCCGGTCAACCCCGCGCAGGACAAACAGCAATTCCGGCTGCTGATCCAGGCGCGCGCCCACCCCGTAGAGCGTCGCGGCTACGTGCTTGCACATCTCCGCCCAGTCCGGGCAGCTGCACTGCAGCGCGATCTGCCGGGGACTGGGGAACATGCCGGTGCTGGGGTGCGTCAGCACGGCCATCACGTGGTGAGAAATCTTCCCCTGCAGCAGTTCGATCAAGGAATCGATTTTGCCCGCGCACGCGCGGATCATGCGTTGCCACTTGGCGGACTCCAGCGGCTTGATCCGAATCTCAATTTGGTAGAGACGGGATCCGCTGACCAGCGCCGCTACCTTGCCCGCCGTAATCCGCAAATCCAGGACCGATCCGTTGCGCACGTAGCTGCGGCCGCGCGGCAGACGGTTGGCATAATCGCTGTAGGCTTCAAGATGTTGACACCAGGCAGTACCCCAAAACGTCGCCGCGATTTTACGTCCCGTCAGTTCAATGGGCTGGAACGTGCGCCCCCGCTTCTGCAGGGACTTGCGTGTGGCGGCCGTCTGCCGCCGGCGCGCCGCCACCGGCACGTAAACCGGCCACCCGTAAGAGTACTGGCCGCCGTATCTTCCCATACCACGCTGGATTATTGGTTGATACCCCGTCCCGCGACGCGGGTCCGCGGGGGGAGCGAGGTTATTCCGTCAACGCCCGATTAAGATCGAGCGCGACGGTCCGCAGCAATTCCTGATTGTCCATGCGCGTCAGCAGCGCTTCGCTGGAACCCGCGAGGAGATCGTTCGCTAACGCCACCTTGGATTCGATCAAGGCGTCAATTTTCTCTTCCACGGTGCCGCGGCAAACAAACTTGTGCACCAAGACATTTTTTTTCTGCCCGATGCGATAGGCCCGGTCGGTGGCTTGGTTTTCCACGGCCGGATTCCACCACCGGTCGAAATGGATCACGTGCGTCGCGGCGGTGAGATTGAGTCCGGTGCCGCCGGCCTTGAGCGAGAGGACAAAGAACGGCGGCCCCGGCTCTTGCTGAAAGGATGCGACGAGTTGTTGGCGTTTTGCGACGGGCGTTTGTCCGTGGAGGATGAGTCCCGGCTGCCCGAAGATTTCCGCCAGGAAACGGGCCAGCGGGCCGGTCATTTCGCGGAACTGGGTAAAGACCAACGCCTTTTCCTGTTTGGCCGCGATCGGTTCCGCCAGCTCCCGCAGCCGGGCGAATTTGCCGCTGTCGGACGGCAGGTATTTCCCGTCTCCCAGCCATTGCGACGGATGATTGCAGATCTGCTTGAACCGCAGTAAGAACGCCAGGATCACTCCCTTGCGCTGGATCCCGTCCACATTCTCAAGGTGTTGGGCGAGCGCCGCCACGGACCGTTGATACAGGGCCGCCTGGGTGGGGGCCAGACCGCAAAACGCGCGCAGTTCGGTTTTGTCGGGCAGATCCGCGATGATGTGTTTGTCGCTTTTGAGACGGCGCAGAATGTAAGGACGAACCAACTGGCGCAAGGGGCCATAGGACGGCGCCTGCCCCGCGGACAGCCGCTTGGCGTAGCGGGCGAATGCCGTCGCGGAACCCAAAAGCCCCGGACATAAAAAGTCAAACAACGACCAAAGGTCCGTGAGACGGTTTTCGACCGGGGTGCCCGTCAGCGCCACCCGGTGACGGCTGTTGAGCGCCTTCACGGCCTTGGTCTGCTTGGCCGCGGGATTTTTGATCGCTTGCGCTTCATCCAGCACGACCACTTCCCACGCCACCTCCGACAGCCAGGCGTACCGCAGCACGGATCCGTACGTCGTGATGACGACGTCAAACGCGCTGACCCGCGCTGGACGCATCGTGGCGAGTTCGCCCGGGCTGATGGCGGAGGGGTGCGCCACCAGCCATTTCAACGTGGGCGCAAACCGTTCGATCTCCGCCGTCCAGTTGCCGATAAGCGAAGCCGGCAGCACAAACAAATGAGGCCCAACCGGCGCTTGCCGCGGCTGTCGCTTAAGGTCCAGCACCAGCGCCAGCACTTGAACCGTTTTTCCCAGGCCCATGTCATCCGCCAGGCACGCGCCGAGTCCCAGACGGTTCAGCAGCCGGAGCCATTGGACCCCTTGCTTTTGGTACGGCCGCAGCGCCGCTTGCAACCCCGCGATCGCTGCAACCGACGGAAGACGGTCCGGCGCGCGCAACGTCTCCAGCGTTGCCGCGATACCCGACCCGGCCACGACCTCCGACCATTCGACGACCGGCGCGGATGCGCCCTCCGCTTGATCCAACGCTCCCATCGGCACGCCCGCCAACAGCCGCATCCCTTCCCCGAAGGAGAGGACGCCGTTCTTGGCGGCCCGCTGCACCGTTTTCCAGTGCTCCAGGACCTGCGTGAGCTTTTCGCGATCGATCTCAATCCATTTGCCTTTGATTCGGACGAGGTTCTCCGTGGCCTGGAGCATCTGCTGCCAGGCTTCCTCTGAAATCGGCTCTCCTTCCAAGGTTAGCCGGGCCGAAAAATCCAGCAGCGCATCTTTGCCGAGTTTGGCACTCTGATGTTCACCGAGCGTCACTTGCACCACCGGCCGCGGCGGTCGTTTGGCCTGCCACCAGTTGGGAACCTGAACCATGAGTCCGCTTTGTTCAAGGGCGGGAATAGCTTGCAGCAAGCGGTAGGCCTCGGCCGGCGTCCAGGCCATCGGGTGGTAGATGTCCCCGGAGTCTACCAGCTCCTTCAGCCAGGCGCTCTTCGTTGCGCCCTTCTGGAGGGGGCGCAATAACGCCAGCAGCGCGGCTTTATTCTTGGCTCCGGAATATTCCTTGAGCGCTTGGGATAAGGGCACGTGCTGGACGCGCGACCCGTGCGCCGGGTGCGTCAGCCGAGGCGTATAGGTCGCCAGAAAAGCGAAGGGTGCGGCTTGGTCCCGTTCGTTCTCGGCCAAATGCAGGTAGACCCGGCCGACTTGATTCCACACGGGGTGCAGCTGCTGCAGGAACTGTTGGAGGCTGCCCGCAAAGCGCTCCTTTTGGGCATGAAAAGCCGCGGTCATCTCGGTCCAAAGGCCGCGCAGCACATCGCCGTTCAAATACTCCGCCCCGATCATCAGGGGAGACGCCGCTAACCAACGGCGGGCTTCCTCTTCCGGCCAGGCCAGCTCACCCTTTCGGCCGCTCCCTTCCTCATCGGACAGCGTGCAGAGTTGGTGCACAAACAGCCGGGAAAAATCGCGCCAGCCCGCCCAGACGGGGGGAAGAACCGTGTCCACCTCGCGGGCTCCCAACCAAAAAAGCCCGTTGCCCGCGCCTTGGGCCCAGGCATGCGCGATGCGTTGCCGGTGCGCGACATCGCCTAAAGCGGCGTCCGCCGCGCCCTCCGCCGCCGCTGTCACGTAGAGTCTGCCCCGCGGCGACAGCGCGAGCGTGAGGGTTGAATTTTTTTCTGGCGGTTGGGGAGCACTCCGCGTTGACCGGGAATTCATTGGTTCGCCTTGCATCGGCCGTCTCATGGGTCATCGTTCCACCCCGCGGGCGGGGCAACCGTTCATTTTCCATGGTGGGCGGTGGGGGGATCGAACCCTCGACCTCCACAATGTCACTGTGGCGCTCTAACCAGCTGAGCTAACCGCCCGTACGAGGTAGTTTAGAAAATTTTTCCTATCTTTGCAAGCGTGGCGGAAACCGCGGGAGTCAGGATGGTTTTTCTGCTGGCCGTGCGTCGCCCACAAGCACGGTGGTTTGGATCAGCTCGACCAGCTTCCCATGCACGATGCCGTTTGAGACAATATGGCCCTTGATTGTACCGTCGTAGCGTTGCTCGCGGCCGAACAGGTCGGTGACTTTGCCTCCGGCCTCTTCGACGATCACCTTGAGCGCGGCGGTGTCGTGGGGCTGCTGGCCTTGAAAAATAGTGGCCGCAAATTCGCCGCTCGACACCAGCGACCCCATGGAGGCAATCGAGCCGACGTTCAGCAGCATAGCGCCCTGGGTGTCGAGCGCTTGCGCCAGATTGAAAAATTGCCACGGCAGCCGGTACCAAAATCCCAAGCCCACGGCGGCGTTATGCAGATTCGCGTGCGGGGATACGCGCAGCGGTTTGCCGTTCATGAACGCTCCCTGCCCAATTTCTGCCGTGTACAGGCGATCCATGAATGGGTCATAGATGACGCCGAGGATGCTGGTGCCATCCTGCACCAACGCCAGAGAGAAGACGCAACACGGAATGCCGTGGGAAAAGGGGATCGTGCCGTCCACCGGATCGCAGACCCAGACGTTCGGGCTGTCGGTTACTCCGCCGTCGCCTTCTTCGGCCAGCACGCGGTGGTGGGGGTACTCGTTTTTGACCGCATCAATCACGAGCTGGTTGACCGCGAGGTCGGTGGCCGTGAGCGGGGTGTCGTTCGCTTTCCACTGTTTGGTCATCCCCAGCGTGAAGTTGCGCCGGATCATGGCGCCGGCATCGTGTGCGAGTTTGATTGCGAATGACAAGTAGGCGGATGACACATGATTGTGGCTCGACGGCAATCACCGCCCCACCACCAGCCGCAACAACGCGCGAAAATCCGCCAGGGTGAGCCGGCCATCGCCGGTTAAATCGGCTTTGGTAAGGTCAGGGGTTGCCATCCCCACCAGCATCTGGAAATGCAGCC
>CAYJVS010000020.1:0-12718 GCA_964373635.1 uncultured Gammaproteobacteria bacterium | reverse complement strand
CAAACCGGCAACGGTCACCACCGAGGGTGTGGATGGCAGCTGGTGCTACGACCCCGATGGCTCCGGCTCCAGCACCCCGACGGTCAAAGGCAACTGCCAAGACGCGAACGGCACCTACAACGACTTTTGCGACGGAAACATCGTGCGCGACTACTACTGCACCGGAACTTGGACCGGGGTATGGAACAACGTCCGGTGCGAGCACGGCGGGTACGTCTGCAGCGGCGCGCTCGGAAATTCCTGCTCCAACGGCGCCTGCGTGCCGTAACTGACGGAAACTGGCTGCCGCGGCCAGGGGGGCCGCCCGGCGAAAACAAAAAAACAGCGCCTCGCCGCTCACACCGCCCGCCAGCCCCACCGGTATTGTTTCCCACGGTACCGGTCTTTCATTCAAACAAAACAGCAAAAAAAATTTGCGGGCGCTGACATAATAATGGTACGCTGGAAAAACGGTTGCTACCATGCTACGTAGCATGGTAGCAAGGATTTTGCCGGAAGTTGAGGGTATGAAAAAACTAGTTACTTCGTGGGGGGAAGTGGCGGAATGGTACGACGCGCTACTGGATGACCCGGATTCATTCCAGCGCCGCGTCATCCTGCCGAATCTCTTGCGCGTGCTCAACCTCAAGCCTGGCGAACGCGTGCTGGACGTCGGTTGCGGCCAAGGCTTTTTTAGCCGCGCGTTTTGGGAGACCGGAGCCAACGTGCTGGGCGTGGACATCGCGCCCGAACTGATCGCCTTGGCGCAACGGAACGTGCCTAAATCCAAGACGGGACGACGTCTGGAATTTACCGTGGCCGCGGCTGACCGCCTGGACCAGGTTGCTGACCACAGCGTGGACACGGTGACGCTGGTGATGGCAATCCAAAATATCGAGAATCTTCACGGGGTGTTTCAGGCATGTCAACGGGTACTCAAGCCAGGCGGACATGTGGTCATGGTGCTCAACCACCCGGCCTTCCGCATTCCCCAGGGCAGCAGCTGGGGGAGCGACGGCGCTAAAATCCAGTACCGCCGCGTTGACCGCTACTTGTCCGAGGCCCGCGTCAACATTCAGATGCACCCGGGAGCCAACCCGCGCCAGCGCACCGTCACGTTTCACCGGCCGCTCCAGCTGTACTTCAAGGCATTGGCGAAACACGGCTTTTGCGTCAGGCGTTTGGAGGAGTGGATTTCCCACCGCGTCAGCCAACCCGGCCCGCGGGCAGCAGCGGAAGACCGCACGCGCAAGGAAATCCCGTTGTTTCTCTTCCTTGAGGCGACCAAACATTTCTCAATTTCTAACCGTCGCTAATTTCATGCTATAGCATGAAATTAGCGACGGTAGTATTAGTCAACTGAATTACATGGTGCTACCGAAATCACGCTACGTACCGCGGTTCCTCCACCTCCAGGAGCCGCCTAAAACGGCGTTCGTGACGGCGCGAAAACGCGAGCTTGGATGGCCTGTACACCCCGCTGAACTCCGGCGGCGTACCCACCCGCCCGAGGACTCCTGGGCACGATCGTCGCGATTTCCCATTTTCGCCGTTGCCGACGGGGTAACCTTGGAACCGGGTCCGGACGGCCGCTACCCGCGTCCGTCCGGAGCGGCCGCGGTGGCACAAATTTTCTACCACGCCGTCATCCGCGAGGCAGCCATAAACTCCTTTGCCGCAGAGGCGTGAAAATAAAAAACGGGCCGGACGAACTTCCGTCAAGCCCTTGGGGGCGCATCAGCGCCGACCGTCGTTGAGTTCCGCCTGACACGTGAGAATGACCTGGCACCGACCTTCGAGGATAATGTGTCGGCTGCCAACGTCGAAAGATCGAAGTGTGGCGACGATCTGTTCCATCAGCTCAACCGCCTCCCGCTGGCGCGCGGCGTCGGTTCCGCCATTCTGCCGAGCGGCGGACACCACACCCTGAACCTTCTGCGCCAGGCCGAGGCTCCAGGCGAGACACTCGTCAGGCCTTCGAACCGTGCGCAACCCGAGCTGGAAATGCGCTTCCAGCCGTTCGAGCCGCGTTCCGAAATCCTGGCCGGCCTGGTCGGCGCGGATCTCGGGATCAGACTGAGACTGGGCCATCTGCAACACCTCCAGCCCCTCTGGGCAATAGCTCTGACAAATGACACCGCTCGAAACCCTCCTCTCACAATACGCTACGGAGGTGGACAATGGCAAGAGCATGCACCCGTTGCACCGCGTGGGGTTGCGAGATGGAGCCACACCGAGATGGAGCCACCCCCCTTTGACAAAAAACCAAAAAGCTGTATACTGATGGATTCGGAGTAAATACTAAAACTTTTTTTGGAGGAAAGGCATGTTCCGAATAATTACCGTCCTGGTGGTCGGCCTGGTGGTGGGGACCATGGGGTACGCCTTCTACCAGGAAACGGGGTTGGAAGGCGTGGGGTTGTTCGCGGTTCTGGCCATGGTGATAGGGGCGAGCGTCTGTGCTCTCCTCTTCTCACCGCCGCCGAAGGAAGAAGAAACCGAACCCGGGAACCAAAAATAACCCGGGTACACCACCCCCTTCCCCTCGAGAGGTTCGCGATGGCGCGAGCCTCATTTTTTTATGGAACCCAATGGGGCTTTGAGTCTTTCAAAAATTCCGCTAGAATACATTTGACGACCGTCCCGCCTATGATTATTGACAGTCATGTCCACCTCTGCGCTTGCGGCCGTTCGCCGCAAGAGCAAGGCACGATCCCGCAAACCCTGCAGGCCCTGCGGATTGAAATGAAAAACGCCGGGGTGCGGCAGGCGTTGCTTTTGCCCGAATACCGGAGTGACAATCCCCACCAACCGGATACGGCAGCCGCGTGCCAGCTGGTTTCTGGCATGGATGAGTTTTCCGTCGTGGGCAGTTTTGACGTTGAACACGCTCAAGGGGCCGGCCTCGCGCGACTGGAACAACTCCTCCGCACGGGCAACATTCGCGGCCTCAAGCTCTATCCCGGCTACCAGCACTTCTTTCCCGCTGACCAACGCTGCGCACCCCTGTATCAGCTCGGCATGAAGTACGACGTGCCGGTCATTTTTCATAGTGGCGATTCAATTAGCTGGGAAACGCGGGCGAAGCTGAAATACGCTCACCCGCTGCACCTGGACGAGGTAGCCACCGACTTCCCGCAATTGAAAATTATTATCGCCCACCTCGGCAATCCGTGGATCACCGATTGCGCCGAAGTGCTGTATAAAAATCCCAACGTCTACGCCGATCTGTCTGGGTTGTGGGTGGGGAAACGATTGGCAGCTGGCTACGGCCGGCTTTTGCGCCGCCAGATCAAAGACCTTATTGCCTACGCCGGCGCGCACAAACTACTCTACGGTACCGACTGGCCCAACGTCCCGATGCGGGCGTATCTGAAATTTATCCGGGGTCTTGGCCTACCCAAACGCGACCTGCCACGGGTGCTGTACGGCAACGCCGTAATGCTATTCAGGCTCAAGGAGTAAGTGAGAGGCTGCAAATACCAAAACACCAAGTGCCAACCTCATGGGTGTGGTTCTCGGGTGGAGTTGTGGCAGCTGGTATGGTTAGGGTATGGTAGGAGGGGTAATCCCCAACGACCACACCCAACAACCATACGGGCGGCCACACCTCCAACCTGACCCTTCACCCCAGATGGGTGGTTGGGATTTGTGATTTGGAATTTTTTTAAGCCCCATGCTCTAAACCCTCATCGTCATCCTCGGTCTCTGCTTGTTTGAGGTCATCTCCAGCGTGGATAACGCCATCATCAACGCCCACGTCTTAAAAACCCTGCCGGAACGCTTCCGAAAAATTTTTCTGTTTTGGGGCTTGCGGTTCGCGGTGTTTCTGGTCCGGGGCGTGCTGCCATCTTTGATCGTCTGGATCGCCAACCCGACACTGTCGTTTTTTGCAGTCATCCGCTTCGCTTTTGCCCAAGACGGCCACCTGAAACAGACGGCGCGATGTATTCCATTGGAATGCTCGGCGGCTTAATGATCTGGGAAAGCTTTGGCCGCGAGTATCCGTTTTGGCTCGCGCCGTTAAACACGGTGCTCCTGCTGACGGTATTTCTGTATCTTTCCTATCGCGAGATTAAAAGCGCGCAACGCCAGGCGACTCCGGTTCCGGAAAAAATTCATTCACCGAGTTCTTATTCATAAATCCGTAAACAAATATGTTCCTCCCCAACGTCAATCTGCTCGCCGTTGTTGTCGCCGCCGGCATCAACATGGCGATTGGCTCGGCCTGGTACTCGCCGCGCCTCTTCGGCCAACACTGGCAGTCGCTGATGGGCAAAACCGCGGCCGAACTTGAGGCGATGAAAAAATCGGCGAAAAACGCCTATATGGCCAGCGGCATCGCGGCGCTGGTAACCGCGTACGTTTTAGCCCACGTGATCAATTTGGCCCTGGCCACCACCGTCATGGAAGGAGCGCGGACGGGTTTCTTGATCTGGCTGGGGTTTGTAGCGACCACCGCGCTTATACCGGTGGCGTTTGAGGGGCGCAAGCGCGGTTTGTACCTGATCTTTGCCGGCTATCAGCTGGTGGCGTTTATTGCCATGGGAGGACTCTTGGCCATTTGGATATGAAAATGATTTCCTGCGCCGATGCCGGCGCGAGCTGCGACTTTGTCGCCCGCGGGGAAACTGACGAGGCCGTGATTGAGCAAACCATGGTCCATGTCCAGCAGGTTCACCCCGACAAATTGGAACAACTCAAACAGCAGATGACCGGCGAACAGCTCCTGGACCTGATGCGCTCCATGATCAAGGAGGAGTAAGGCGGCAGTAAGAGTTCATAACTCTGAACCAAGGTATTAAAAAATTAGCGCAACACAACAGGGTCTCCCCCTCATGAGGGGGAGAAAAAGAGGGGGTCGCGAGAACATTAATGGGTCAAAAAACGCGTTGGTGATGACCTCCCCTAACCCCTCCTTCGTAAGGAGGGGAAATAATCGTCGCTCGGTGTCGTGAACTGACACGCCTGGCAGCGTTGACCGCGCCGGCGGGACATGCCACGGTGACCGGGTTACAAATCATCATATGAACCAGGACAACCAACCGCCGCCACTCACCAAACGCCAGCGGTGGGAACGCAAACAGCAAGAAAAGCACACCCGCCGCAACGCGCAAGAACAGCGTCAGGCAGGCAAAAAAATCCTGCCCTGGATCATTGGCATCGCGGTGATTGCCGGTCTGGGATGGTGGATTGCCCGCAACGCCAACAATCCGGCCGTGTCCCCCCTACCCTCGGACCTCACCGTCACCGCCGACGATTGGTTTCGCGGTCCGGCCAACGCGCCCGTGACGCTGGTTGAGTACGCTGATTTCCAATGTCCGGCCTGCGGGGCGTACGCGCCGGTGGTCAAACAACTCGAAACCGCCTTCCCGACGCAACTGCGCGTGGTGATGCGCCACTATCCCCTGACACAGATTCACAAAAACGCAATGGCTGCCGCGCGGACCGCCGAAGCCGCCGGGCGCCAGGGGAAATTCTGGGAAATGCACGACCAGCTTTACGCCGCGCAGGGCGAGTGGTCAAACCTCGGCAACCCCGATGCGACATTCCAGGGGTACGCGGAACGCCTTGATCTGGATACAACGCAATTTGTCGCCGCCTACAACGATCCGGCCGCACGCGAAAAAATCAACCGCCAACGCGCGTCCGGCGACCGCGTGGGCGTGCGCGGCACCCCGTCGTTTTTCTTGAACGGCCAAAAAATCAGCAACCCCGGCAGCCTCGACGAGTTCAAGCAGCTCGTGGAGGCGGCGATCGCCGCCGCACCGCTGCCGACGCCCTCGCCGGACGAAAAATACCACGCGCACGCCGACCTTGCCGTCTACGTCAACGGCAAGGCCTTGGATTTCTCGGCCGCCAAATTCCAGTCCACCAAGGACAAAGAGCTGAGCGCCGAGGTCCACCTGCACGCCGGCAAGGGCACGGTGGTGCACCTGCACGAGCGCGGCGTGACCTTAGCACAATTTTTCCAGTCGCTAGGCATGGCGTTCACCGACACCTGCATAAGCCTGGAAAACGGCAAAGCGCAAAAGTTCTGCGCGGATAATGCCAAGACGCTGAAGCTCTACGTTAACGGCAAAATAAACAGTGGCTCGATTGCCAATTATCAGCCCCACGATCTCGACCGGATGCTCATCAGTTACGGCAGCGAATCAGAGGCCCAACTCAAGGTGCAACTGGACGCCGTATCGGATGAAGCCTGCATCTACTCGGAAACCTGCCCCGAGCGCGGCAAGCCGCCGGAAGAGGAGTGCGTCGGGGGCTTAGGCACCGGGTGCGAATGACGCCCGGGAACTTGGATTGTTAAACTCATCGGCCCTTCGCGAGAGGGCCGATGTTGCTATTTTTGCCCCGCTCGCCCATCGGGTATACTGAATACACTCCCTATGCCCAAGCAACCGGGCCATCCCATCTCCGACGCACATACCCAGGAATCGTCGGCAAGCATCACAACTACCGCAACGACGCCCCACGGCCGAGCATGCCCGCTGGTTGTGTACGACGGCGCGTGCGGATTTTGCAAACTCTGGATAGAACGCTGGCGGGATACCACTGGCCCGGGCGTCCGTTATGTACCTTCACACGAAGCGACTGCCCTGCTGCCCCAACTGACCGGCGAACCATTGGCAGAAGCGATCCACCTGGTGCAGCCAGACGGTCAGATCAAGCGGGGCGCCGCGGCAGTGTTCGAGGCGCTCGCGACCGTCCCGGGCCAGCGCCGGCTTGCCTGGTGCTACCGCCGCGTGCCGGGATTTGCCCCCTGCAGTGAAGCGGCCTACCGATTCGTCTCACACCACCGGCCGTTCCTGCTGAAACTCACCCATCTGCTGTGGGGAAAAAGCGTGCGACGCGCGGGCTTCGGCCGCAGCGCCTGGCTGTTTGTGCGACTGCTTGGGCTCGTTTACCTGGTCGCGTTTGCGTCGCTCGCCGCGCAACTGCGGGGTCTGATTGGCAGCCACGGCATACTCCCGGCGACAGATTTTTTGGCCGCGGTTAAAAGCCAGCTTGGTCGCGCCGGCTACTGGCACGTACCGACGCTGGCCTGGCTGAACCGTGCTGACTGGTTCTTGGCGACGCTTGCGCTCGGCGGCGCCATCGTGGCAATACTTCCCATCCTTGGCATTGCCGCCGGCCCGGCTTTTTTGCTGCTGTGGGTGCTGTACCTGTCGCTGGTTTCCGTTGGGCAGGATTTTTTGAGTTTCCAGTGGGATATTCTGCTGTTGGAGGCGGGATTTGTAGCCGTGTTTTTTGCGCCATGGAAAATTCTATGGCGAAGCGCTGCGTCGCGTCCACCGTCGGGTGCCATCCGCTGGCTGCTGTGGTGGCTGCTGTTTCGCCTGACGTTTGGCTCCGGCATCGTCAAACTAAAAAGCGGCGACGTTGTGTGGCGCAACCTGACTGCCCTGAACTTCCACTACGAAACGCAGCCGCTGCCAACGTGGATCGGCTGGTGGGCGCACCAACTGCCAGCGTGGTTCCAGAAATTCTCAACCTTCTCGATGTTTGCCATTGAACTCGGCGCGCCGCTGCTGATTTTTGCCCCGCGACGCATACGCCACCTCGGAGCGACGGCGATGATCGGACTGCAACTCTTGATCGCGGCGACCGGCAACTACACCTTTTTCAACCTGCTGACCATCGCCCTGTGCCTGTTGCTGTTTGACGATGTTGCGTTGGGCCGGTGGTTACCGCACCGGGAAACACAACCCCCCGTGACTCGATCGGCCCCGTGGCAACGCGGATTGACCGCTGCATTTGCCGCGCTGGTCCTCATCCTCACCGGCCTGCAGTTCTCCCGTCAGCTTTCCCGGCCGTGGCCGTTCCCGAATTTTGGAAAAAAAATCATCTCGTGGGCCGCGCCCCTGCGGACGTTCAATACCTACGGACTGTTTGCGGTCATGACGCGCCCGCGGCGAGAAATTATCATCGAGGGCTCAAACGACGGGGCCACATGGGAACCATACGAATTTAAATGGAAGCCGGGCAACCTCTACCGCGCGCCGGCGTTCGTCGCACCCCACCAGCCGCGCCTGGACTGGCAGATGTGGTTCGCGGCGCTGGGCAGCGCGGAAAACAATCCGTGGTTTCAAAAAATGCTCGCGCGGCTGCTGCAGGGCGAACCGACGGTACTCGCACTGCTGGCGTATAACCCGTTCCCGGATACGCCGCCGAAGTTTATCCGCGGTTTGATCTATGAATACCACTTCACCACACCGGCAGAACGTAGCTCCGACGGAAGCTGGTGGCAGCGGACGCTGCTTGGCAACTACACGCCGGTGCTGTCGTTACGGCAATAAAAAAGCCCCCGGACGAAGTCTCTGGGGGACGGAGAATTCAACGGCAGCTCCACGGCCAAGTTCGCGAATATATAGTCCGGTCGGTTTGACTTTGGAGTCTCCATTGCTTATGATCATAACAATGAATAAACTCGCTTCCCTGCGGCCTCAAGGACAAATATCCTGGCATGTCTTGGAAACAAATTGCCGGCATGCGGGACATTTTAATCCACGAGTACGCCGGGGTTTCGCTGCCGCGGGTATGGAAAGTGCTCACCGATGAACCGCGGCCACTCAAGGATACGGTGACGCAAATTCTTGGCGACCGCTAAAAGGGTCCGGTTTACCTACTGCCGGCCGAGCGAACGGAGAACAAGCACAACACCCCGTGTTCAAGTCCACGAACAGTCAGCGACGGCATCAGCCGTCGTTTGTTGTTCATCGGCATACGGCCGGTAAACAATACATCTCCAAGTATGGTAGAGTTACCCTGACCGGATATGAAAATAACTCGCATCACCAAATCTCTGGTGCACCCGCCACGCAGGAGGAAAAATTCCAAAAAAGGCGACAACGGCCGCGTCTTAATTATCGGCGGCTCACCCGAGTACATTGGTGCGCCAGCCCTTGCCGGTATCGCCGCACTTCGCTCTGGCGCTGACAGCGTGGTCGTGGCCGCTCCGGAAAAAGTCGCCTGGGCAATCAACTGCCTCTCGGCTGATCTTGTGACCCGCAAACTGCCGGGACAGTGGCTTGCCTTACGCCACTTCCCTGCCCTAATGAAGCTTGCTGCCGCCACTGACTGCATACTGATCGGCGGCGGGGTGCACCCACGGCCGCAGTCGCTCGCGTTGATAAAAAAAATCACCCGCCACATAGCGGGATGCAAAGTGTTAGACGCGGCAGCCATCACCGCCTTTGACCGCGCCAAGCTCCGCAACGCCATTCTGACGCCCAACCAGCGGGAGTACCAGCGGCTGCAAGCGTACGCTGACCTTCGCCCCCTGCTCGCGCGCGGCAACATCGTCGTGGCCAAAAGCTGGCGGACAAAAATTTACACTCCACGAGGTGTCTACGAAAACCGCACCGGCAATCCGGGGTTGACCAAGGCCGGCACCGGCGACGTGCTCGCCGGCCTGATTGCGGGCTTTACCGCGCAGTCGAAGGACCTGCGACAGTCGGCGATCAACGCGGTGTACTATCTTGGCAAGTTAGGCGAACTGCTCTATAAAAAGAAGCGCGGGTATTTTTACCTCGCGTCGGATTTGGCGGAGGCGGTCGAAAGATTAGCGTCATTGCGAGCGTAGCGAAGCAATCCCATGAAGCACGGTCAATACTACGTTTACATACTCACCAACAAGCATAACCATGTCTTGTACACGGGGGTAACCAACAATCTAACGCGGAGAATATACGAACATAAAGAAAAATTGGTGAGCGGCTTCACCAGAAAATACAATGTGGGTAAACTGGTATATTACGAAGTCTGCGACTCACCCTACGACGCGATTGCACGCGAGAAACAAATTAAAGGTGGATCAAGGCAAAAAAAGTTGACTTAGTGAACAGCATAAATCCACAATGGAGGGACTTAACAATAGACTTACACCCTTGAGATTGCTTCAGCCCGATCGTTATCGGGCTTCGCAATGACGGTCACAACCGACATCCCCGTATGCCGGAGATTGGAAAAATCCTCGTCACTATCGGTATCGCACTGGTAGTGATCGGCACCCTTCTAACTTTCAATCCGCTACACCTCGGACGGCTGCCGGGTGATATCCTGATCAAAAAGGGCAACGTCACCTTCTACGTTCCCATCGCCACCAGCATCGTGATGAGTATCGTCCTGTCGTTGGTGTTCTGGTTCTTGGGGAGAAAACCATAACTCAACTACAGGACTAATTCGTGATAATGAGAGAATAGTTGAGACAAGTAAACAGTGAATCACCCATCAACCCCAAGCATTCATGAAATCCTACCGCATCGTCACCACCCTTCTGCTTGCAATAGGCTACGCGATCGCGCTGCCGCGCGTGCCCTGGTTGGCCGCGCGCGCCCTCGGCAGTACGCTCGTGCTCGTCATCCTCTTTGGACTTTGGGCGCTGATTGAACGCGCGTGGGCGGACGTTGGAATCGCCACCGTGATTGCCGTTGGGTTTGCCTTCGGAAGCAGTTTGCTGCCGTCAACCGATGGGCTGCTGGTTGTCTTAGTGACCGCGGCGATGTTGGCGTTTGGATTTTTGAGTTTCACGTTGCTGATCGGCCCGTGGTCGTGGTTTTTCCGCCGGCGATTTTTGCGGCTGATCAAACACCGGCGGCACCTGGGCGTCGCCAGTCTCTTGCTGGCAATTCTCCACGTCAACATTGTCCTGGCGGCCTACTACAACAACCAACTGCCCATCGCCCTGTTAGTTTCCGCCAATGTCTTCGGCGTCATCGCGTTGTACATGATGGAACTATTGGGGCTAACCTCGTGGGACTGGGCGCAACAAAAAATTTCCCAGCGGTGGTGGAACGTGATCCATACGGCAGCCGTGCTCCCCTATCTCGGCATCATGGCCCTGGGCTGGCGCGCGGCGGATTTAACGCCACTGGGCAAAGTCGCGCTGGCGGCAATCGCCGTCTATTGGATCATCCTTTCGCCATGGCGGATATGGCTGACCTCACGCCGCGCCGCCAACGGCTGGAGGCAGCTCCACCGCTTGATCTACGCCGCCTATGTTGCCGTGGTCATCCATGTCTGGACCGGCGTGGTGGCCCAACGGCCACTGGCGATTCAGCTGGTCTTCTGGACGCCCGTCATTCTCGTCGCGGGCTCCCACGCGGTTGGCTGGTGGATGAAACTCCAACGCCGCCGACTGGCCAGCGCCGCGTCCCCGCCGCCGACGACCACCGCGGCACCGACGATGCCAATGTAACAATTCCTCCCCCTGGATGGGGGAGGTCAGGAGAGGGTGAAAAAATTTTATGCCATCTTCAACCGTTCCTTGACTTTTTGCACCACCTCGTCCAAGGTCCAATGATTCTTCACTAAATAATCGTAGACTTCCCCTTCCGCCGCGGTGGCAATGCTATCCGTGTCGCTCAAGTTGGTCAATAAAATCACGCGCGCATCCGCTCCCCACGCGTCGGCGCGCAGCTTCTTGAGCACCGTCATGCCATCCATCTTCGGCAATAGAATGCCCAAAAGGATGAGGTCAGGGTGATGTTCCAACGCCGATTTCAAACCGGCCACCCCGTCGCTCGCCTGGAGCACCGAAAACCCAGCCAACCGCAGTTTATGGGAAACCGCGGCGAGCAGCGGTTCATCATCTTCAACCACCAGAATGGTTTTGCCCGGTTTGACCATAGCAGCTTATCCTAGTTCCTGTCGAAATAGTGGTAACCACCCCTAACCCCTCCTTCTCCGCCCTTAAGGCGGATCCGCCTTTGGCGAAAAAGGAGGGGAAATCACCCGCAATTTCCTCCCCTGCCCGAGGGGAGGCGAGGAGGGGTGGGAGTATTTCAACAGACACTACCCTAGTGTCATTATAGCAAAAAAAGTCCCTCGGGTAATCCACGGCCCATGCGGCAAACTCCCGGATCCCAGGAGAAGGCAGTAAGCCCAATCGCCATCACCTTTGCCGTTTCGGCGGCAACCGTGGTGCTGCTCGGCAGCGCCGCTCTCGTGGTATACACGCCCGCGTCGCAACGCCTGTTGCTCCAGTTCAACCCGACACCCGGCGTCAGCGTCACGGAACGGTTATCAGCCACCCAAACCATCCTGCGCTTTTTCGCTGACGGGGATATCAGCCGCCTTGCGGGTTACACCCCCGAGGAACTCGCCCACCTCCAGGAAGTGGCCGTGGTGGCGCGCGCGTTGGCGGGAATTTGGCTCGCGGCAATGTTGGGCGCCGTGGTTACGGGCGGCCTCATGGTTCAACACGCGGGCCGGACCGTAATGCGGGTTCATCTCTGCCGCACGCTGAAGGCCACGGCGTTCGGCTGCGCCGTGTTCTTGGTGGCCGGCAGTCTCGCTTTTGCCCCGCTGTTTTCCTGGCTGCACCGCTTCACCTTTGTCGCCGCGCCCTGGGAATTTGACCCGGCCACTAGCCGCCTCGTCAACGAATTTCCGCCGGAGTATTTCCAGGTGAAACTGGTTGCGGTGCTGCTGGCCGCCATCGTCACCAGCCTCGGTCTTTGGGCCGTTTTCCGCCGGCGCTCAACCTGAAACCCGACCTCCCCTATCCCCTCCTTCGCAAGGAGGGGAAATAGTGTTACGCCGAACTTGGTTTGCATCCCGCGAGGAGGGGAGGTGGACGAGCCACCCAAGTTTCCTCCCCTTGCGAAAGTTTCTCCCCCTTACGTAAAGGTTCTCCTCCTTACGAAGGAGGAGTCAGAGGAGGTTGAGTGCAAAGCACTCAAGGTTCTCCTCCTTACGAAGGAGGAGTCAGAGGAGGTTGAGTGCAAAGCACTCA
>CAYJVS010000019.1:1822-12775 GCA_964373635.1 uncultured Gammaproteobacteria bacterium | reverse complement strand
AAATCATTCAGGTGACGCGCGAACGGTACGGCAAACCGCGCGACGTGGTTGAGGATAAAATCGCCCGCTGGAGCGGCATGGTGAGCGAGAGCGGGGAGGAGAGTGACGATGACGCAGCCGATGGGTCGGCCCGACCCAAACCCGCGCTGATCCGAGTCGAGCCCAAACCGAGCGGGACGATTTCCGCGCGTGAGGCAACGGTGGCGCCACCGCCGGCGGCCATCCGAGAGCGGGTCGCGGTCAGTCCGCCCGCGGCGGCGCCACGGTACCGGGTGAATTGTTACGAATGCGGCGCGGCCGTGGAGCTAAATTTTAAGCCCGACGGCGTTCGGCCGGTGTATTGCAAGCAGTGTTACAAAGACCGTCGCGAGGGCGGAAAAATTGCTCCACCGCGCGAAGCGGAAGAGGTGATTCCGCCGCCGGCGCCGGAAATCAGCTTGGCGGAGGCGCTGAAAGCCACCCCGATTGCCTTTTCCTCCCGCCGGGGCAAACCTTTGCCCCAGCCGCCGCCGCAACGCCAGCCGAGTGCAACGCCCGCCACCCGCCAGCTCCAAGAAGTCCGTCGTCCGACCGATGAAAATCCGGTTCCGTCACGCCAGGGTTCGTTGCCGCCAAATCCTGCTCGACCGGCCCACGCGGCTCCCGAGAGTGTTCCGCCAGCGCGCAAAGTGCTGCCGCCCGGCCAGATCGTGCGCTTCCGCTAATGGCATCTCCCGGTTGATGTTGGTTGACACGAGATCGGAGAACCGCTACGATTGCGGCACATGTCAACGGTGGTCCCTCCAATTCGCATCGGCATCATCGGCGCCGGGTACGTTGGGTTAACAACCGGCGTGTGTTTGAGCGAGGTCGGCTGGACCGTGACGTGCGTGGATAATGACCCGGCGAAATTGGCGCTGCTCAAGGCCGGGCGCTCGCCGATTTTTGAGCCGGAACTCGAAGCGTTGCTGCAAAAAAACCTTGCCAACGGCCGCCTCCAATTTTCCGATGCCGTGGCGTCAACGGTGAAAACCCGCGACGTCATTTTCATTTGCGTCAACACCCCGCCGAAATCCGACGGGCAGGCTGATTTGCGCTATGTCGAACAAGTGGCGAAAGAAATTGCCGCGGCCTTGCCTGACGACTACCGCGTGATCGTGGACAAAAGTACCGTGCCGGTGCATACCGCGGAAAAGGTCGCCGAGACGATCCGGCGTTATAACCCGCGCGCCGATAATTTCGACGTCGTTTCCAATCCGGAATTTCTGCGCGAGGGCTCGGCGGTGCATGACACGCTGATGCCCGACCGGATCGTTGTTGGCGCCGAATCGGCCCGAGCCAAAACGCTTCTGCGGGAGATTTACGAGCCAATCTTGGTGCGCTCGGGCGCGACACTCTGCGAGGTATCCATTCGCAGCGCCGAACTGATCAAACACGGCGCCAACACGTTTTTGGCGGCCAAAATTTCCTTTGCCAACCTGATGGCGGAAGTTTGCGAGGCGGCCGGCGCCAATGCCCTGGAGGTTTTGCGCGCGATTGGTTTGGACCGGCGCATCGGGAGCGACTTTTTACGCCCGGGGATAGGGTTTGGCGGCAGCTGCTTTCCCAAAGACATCGCGGCGTTTCGGCACACCCTGGGCACCTTCGGGATTGACCCCGCGCTGGTTACCGCGGTCCAAACGATGAACGACCGCGCCTATCAGCGTTTCTTACACCGCGTGGAGCGCGAGCTTTGGGTGCTGGACGGCAAACGAATCAGCGTCCTGGGCGTGGCGTTTAAGCCTAACACCGATGACATTCGCAACGCCCCGGCATTGAAACTCATGGCGGCATTGATCGCGGCCGGCGCCAAGGTGAACGCCTACGATCCGCACGCGGAACGCCGCGCTCGGCACGTCTTGCCGGCGGTGACCTACCACGGTGATCCGTACGCCGCGTGCCAGGGGGCGGAAGCCGTGGTGGTCTGCACCGAATGGGACGAATTTTCCCGTCTGGATTGGAGCCGGATGCGCGCGCTGGTGGCCACGCCGATCATTTTTGACGGCCGCAACGTCGTCAACCGCGCCCAAGCCACGGCCGCGGGTTTCCGCTACTTCGGCGTCGGACAGTAAACGGTAGCCTTCAATCCGGTCAAATCACTGACCGGTCAAATTACCGGCCGGTTAAATCACCGGACGCCACAAAAATTTTTCGGGGTATTGCACGATCGTGCAATACCCCGAAAATGGTTTTTACCGCCTGCCGACATTGCCGGAGGCGGGTTGACCGGAGGCAGGTCAACAGAGGCGGGCTGACTGATGACGGAAAATTAAAATTGGGATATACTCCAAGCATGAACCGGGAGGGAGTAGCCAAATTTTTGGGCGCGATCGCCATACTCTGCGGCACGATTATCGGCGTCGGGTTGTTTGGCCTGCCGTACGTG
Organism: uncultured Gammaproteobacteria bacterium; assembly: GCA_964373635.1. Classification (GTDB taxonomy): domain Bacteria; phylum Patescibacteriota; class Patescibacteriia; order Buchananbacterales; family GWA2-38-13; genus VMFR01. The sequence goes on along the minus strand of CAYJVS010000019.1, from coordinate 10,371 downwards.
GCGGCGCAAGCGGGATTTGGCGTGGTGGTGCTCTACTTGGCCTGGGGCACATTTGCCGCGCTCACGGCCGCGCTGATCTTTGGCGAAGTAATGTACCGGACGAAAAGCGAACACCGGTTGCCCGGGTACGTGGCGGCGTACCTGGGAAAAACCTGGGGTCGCTGGGTGACCGTCTCCGCGCTTACCGGTTTGTTTGGCGCGCAGCTGGCGTACCTCGTGGTGGGTGGCCATTTTCTGACGGAGCTGTTAAAGCCGCTCCTGCCGCTGCCCGAGGCGGCTTCGGCCTTGGCGTATGCCACCGTCGGGGCCGTGTTGATCGCTGGCGGCGGACGGTTATTGGCGCGGACGGAACTCGCGTTGTTGCCGCTGTTTTTGGGCGTGATGGCCTTCATCATCCTGCAGGCGTTGCCGTTCTGGACGCCGGCGGCGCTTTCGACTTTGAACCTGCCGCAAGCGGTGTTGCCCTACGGCGTGGTGATGTTTTCCCTTTGGGGTTTAAGCGCGGTGGGGGAATGTCGCGAATACCTGGGGCGGCGGTACGCGCGGCTGCTCAAACCGGCGTTAGTGACCAGCTTCATCCTCTGCGCCGTGGCCTACGGCATTTTTACCGCCGCGATTCTCGGGGCCACGGGATCGCGCACCAGTCCGGATGCGCTCAACGGCTTGCGGGGAGTCCTCGGCCCGCGGATCGTGGCGTGGTTTTATTTCTTCGGCGTCTTGACCACGTTCACCTCGTACATCAGCTTCGGCTTAACTCTGAAAAAAATCTTCCGCTACGACACCCGCTGGCCGGAGTTTCTGGCCTGGGTGGCGGCGGTGACCGTGCCGCCGCTGCTCTACATCGCCGGAGTGACGAATTTTATCGCGATTATGGGGTTTGTCGGCGCGGTGACGTTGGGGTTTGACACGATTAGTTTGCTGTTCACATACCGCGTGGCCGCCGGCAGACCCAGCCGTGTTTACTTGCCATACCGTCTGGCGCTGCCGGCCGGGGCCACGTATGTATTGGTGACGCTGTTTGGCGCGGGGATCGTCACCACGCTTTGGCACTTTATTTTGACCTCATAACCCCATGACCAGCCGGCGGCCGGGCCGCTCACTCAATGCGGCGGTGATCCGGGATGCGATCATTATCGGCGTCAGCGTGGCGTTGGCGCTAGCCGCGGCCAAAAGCGGGGTAATGGCCAATGTTTTGACCACCGCTGGCATCCCCGCGTGGCTCGCGAGCTTGGTCGCCGGGATATTGTACAGCTCGGTCTTTACGGTCGCACCGGCGACCGTTGCCTTGGTTCAACTCGCTTCCGTCGCCCCCGTGGGGGAAATTGTTGTGTTGGGGGGCCTCGGGGCGATGCTCGGCGATACCATCGTGTTTCATTTCTTTCAAGGAGCGCTGGCGACCTGGATCGCCAGGTACCGCCGTCCGCAATTTCAACGCTGGCGTTGGCGGAAGCGGTGGTGGTGGATCGTTGTCGGCGCGCTCATTATCGCCTCGCCGCTGCCCGATGAAATCGGTATCGCCCTGATGGGCCTAACCCCGCTGCAGCAACGCTGGTTTTTTCCGCTGGCCTTCGGCTTAAACAGCGCGGGCATTTTCATCATTGTGTTGGTTGGTAAATATGGGTAAGCCAAGAAACGTGGCCTACCAGAGCCATGGTAATGAGCAGCGGGCGGTTACCATTGACAGCGGTCAGGGGAACGGTCATACTGAAATTAGCACTCTCATTCATTGAGTGCTAATGCAAAAAATTGAACTTCTCCAGCCGTATTTTATGGATCCATCGAAATTCACCTACAAGGTGCAAGAAGCGTTGCAACGAACCGTCCAATTCGCGGCGGAGCTTGGCCATCAACAAATCACGGCGCTGCACCTCCTGCAGGTGCTGATCCAGCAGCCCCAGAGCATTGTCAGCGCGGTTCTCAAGCAGCTGGAGGTTGACGAGGATGAACTCACCTCTCGTCTGGGACGGCGGCTCAAGACCTTGCCGCAGGTGTCCGGGACCGTTGTTTCGCCCCACGTTACCAACGATTTGAATGCCATCTTGAGTCACGGCCACCGGGTGGCGAAAAATTTAAACGACGAATACGTCTCGACCGAACATCTGCTGCTGGCGCTGGCGGAGGTTGATTCCGACGCCAAGCGCGAACTGGAACGCGTCGGCGTCACCGGCAGCAAAGTTTTAGCCGTGCTCAAAGACGTCCGCGGCAGCCATCGGGTCGTGGATCAAGAGCCGGAGAGCAAGTACCAGGCGCTGGCTAAATACGCCATCAACCTCAACGAGCTGGCGCAAAACGGCAAGCTCGATCCGGTGGTCGGCCGCGACCGCGAAATCCGGCGCATCATGCAAGTGCTGTCGCGCAAAAAGAAAAATAATCCGGTGCTGATCGGCGAGCCCGGCACGGGCAAAACCGCCATTGTTGAGGGCTTGGCCCAGCGGATCGTGTCGCGCGACGTTCCGGAAGGGTTGAAACAGAAAGCCGTGCTGTCGTTGGACATGGGGGCGCTGCTCGCCGGTTCAAAATTTCGCGGTGAGTTTGAAGACCGCCTCAAAGCCGTCTTAAAGGAAATTGAAAGCGCGGCGGGCCAATTCATTCTTTTTGTGGATGAACTCCATGTTATCGTGGGCGCGGGCGGGGCCGAGGGGGCGATTGACGCCGCCAACTTGCTCAAACCGGCGCTGGCGCGCGGCAGCCTGCGGATGATTGGCGCCACGACCTTGAAGGAGTACCAACGCCACGTGGAAAAAGATGCGGCGCTGGAACGGCGGTTTCAGCCGATCCTGATTGGCGAGCCGACGATTGAGGACACGATCGCGATCTTGCGGGGCATCAAAGATAAATATGAACTTCATCACGGGATAAAAATTACCGACGGGGCCTTAATCGCGGCGGCGAAACTCTCCACGCGGTACATCACCGACCGTTTTCTGCCGGACAAGGCGATTGACCTGATTGACGAAGCGGCCTCGGCGCTGCGGATGGAAATTGATTCCATGCCGGATGAACTCGATGCCCTCAAACGAAAAATCGTCCAGCTCAAAATCGAACAAGCGGCTCTGAAAAAAGAGGGGGTTGGCGCCAAGCCGCTCCAAGACGTCGGCCGCCGGCTGGCCGAAACGGAGGAAACGGCGCGGCGGCTGGAACTCCACTGGCGCAACGAAAAGGAACTGTTCAACCAAATCAAGCGCGACCGCGAGGCCATTGACCAGTGCAAACTCCAGGCCGAGCGGGCCGAACGCAACGGCGACCTGCAGCAAGTCGCGGAAATCAAGTACGCCAAAATTCCCGGGCGGCAAAAGCACATCACCGAGCTGACCGCCAAGCTCAACCGCCTGCAGCAAACCCGGCAGATCCTCAAGGAAGCCATCACGGAAGCGGACATCGCCGAGGTGGTGTCGCGCTGGACCGGCATTCCGGTGAATAAAATGTTGGAACAAGAATCGCGCAAGCTCGCCACCATGGAGCAAGCCTTGCAGCAGCAGGTCATCGGTCAAAACCAGGCGATCGGCGCCGTCGCCAACGCGGTGCGGCGCTCGCGCACCGGCATTGCCGAAGAACAGCGGCCGATTGGGTCATTTCTGTTTGTCGGCCCGACGGGCGTGGGCAAGACCGAACTGGCGCGGCAGTTGGCCGCCTTTCTGTTTGACGACGCCAAGGCACTCGTGCGGCTAGACATGTCCGAGTACATGGAACGCCACACGGTGTCAAAAATCATCGGCTCGCCGCCGGGTTACGTCGGCTACGAAGAGGGCGGGCAATTGACCGAAATCATCCGCCGCCGGCCCTACGCGGTGGTGCTCCTGGACGAAATTGAAAAAGCCCATCCGGACGTGTTTAACATCTTGCTCCAGGTGCTCGACGACGGCCGCCTGATGGATTCCAAGGGCCGCGCGGTCAACTTCAAAAACACCGTGGTGATCATGACCTCGAACCTCGGTTCTGACGTCATTCACGAGTATGCCCTGGGCTTTACTCCCACCCGACGGACGGCCAGCGGCGTCAATCAAAAAGAGATGGAAGAAAAAATCCAAGACATCTTGCGCCATTCCTTCAAGCCGGAATTTTTGAACCGGCTGGACGCCATCATCACGTTTCATCCCTTGGGGTCAAGCGAACTGCGGCAAATTGTCGCCCTGCAGTTGGAGCGCGCGCGCGAGCGCCTGGCGAAGCAAGGCATCGCGGTTACCTTTAGCGAGCGGCTGCAAGATTACGTGGCGAAAGCCGGGTACGACCCCGTCTACGGCGCGCGGCCGATAAAACGTTTGATCCAAAGCAAAATTTTAGACGCGCTCGCCATGGCCATGGTGGAAGGCAAGCTTAAAGCCGGGGCCGCGGTGACGGTGGACGAACGCAAGGGCAAGATTGAACTGGCCGTGACATGAGTAACCCCCGCGCTCGCGGCGGTGTTCATTCATCCCGCGCCACCGCTCGGGGGTGTACCGGCCTGGTCGGTTAAACCGGCCACGACGGCGGGTTTTACGCCGGGCGGGATGGGCGCGGATTGACGCCCGGGGCATTTTTCGCTACCGTAAGGTGATATGGTTTTGCCGCTACGTCATGCCCAGCAACGGAAGCGGGTTTTGGTGGCGATGTCCGGCGGCGTGGATTCGTCGGTGGCGGCGGCCATGCTGGTCAGCCGTGGGTACGCGGTCGCCGGCGGCTACATGAAAAATTTTTCTCCCGAATCCTGGAGCGGAGTGCTTGAGCCGGATTGTCCCTGGGAACAGGATCTCCGCGATGTTACCGCCGTGTGCAACCGGTTGGGCATTGAGCGCTTCTGCTTCAATTTTGAAGACGCCTATCGGCAGCGCGTCATTGAGTACCTCTTTGCCGAGTACGCCGCGGGCCGAACGCCAAACCCCGACATCCGCTGCAATCGCGACATAAAGTTTGATTTGTTCCTGGAGCGCGCCAAGGGCTTGGGGTTTTCGTTGATCGCCACGGGCCACTACGCGCGCGTCAAGCGCGGCCGCCTCTTCCAGGGCGTGGACGGCAGAAAAGATCAATCCTACTTTTTGTACTGCTTGACTCCTTACCAGCTCCGGCGCGTGCTGTTTCCCCTGGGTCGCTATCGCAAGACCGAGGTGAGAAACCTCGCGCGCCGTTTTGGCCTGCCCAACGCCGACAAGCCCGATTCGCAGGGCATCTGTTTTGTCGGTCACGTCAAGTTGCCGGTTTTTTTAGCCCAACGGATCAAGCCGCAACACGGGCCGATCGTGGATCCGCGCGGCGATGTTATCGGCCAGCACCCGGGCGCGTGGTACTTCACCGTCGGGCAGCGGCAGGGGTTGGGGTTGGGCGGCGGCACCCCGTGGTACGTGGTGAAAAAAGATGTCATCAAAAACCGTCTGGTAGTCGCGCCCGGCCGCAATCACCCCCGGCTCTACCGGCGGTCGTTTCCGGTGCGCCAGGTACATTGGATTAGGCGTCCCCGTGGTTGGCCGTTAGTCTGTGAAGTGAAAATCCGCTACCGGCAAGCATCACAACCCGCGGTGTTGCTCCAGCGCGGGTCTCGGTGGGTGGTGCGCACGAGAAATCCGCAATTCGCAATAGCGCCCGGTCAGGCCGCCGTCTTTCACCAGGGGAGTGAGGTGTTGGGGGGAGCCACGATTGCGTCGTGGTGAGAATTCACTCGTGATGGTCATAAGTCATGGGTCGTGGCCGCGGGTTAGGCCATTGGTCATGGTCAAAGGATCCTTTTAACTTTCGACTTTTGACCCAACTCACTGCCATGACTTTTGACCAATGACTAACGGCTAACCTTATCGCTGAATATGTCAGCGCTGGTAACCAGCCAATCCTTAATTGACCGCTACCTGGAGTTCTTTCGGGCTCGCGGGCATGCCATCATCCCCGGCGCGTCACTGGTGCCGGAACACGATCCAACCGTGCTGTTCACCACCGCCGGCATGCATCCGTTAGTGCCGTATTTATTGGGGAATCCGCACCCCCAGGGCAAGCGCTTGGCCAATGTCCAGCCGTGCGTCCGCACCGGCGACATGGATGCGATTGGCGACGCGACCCATCTGACGTTTTTTGAAATGCTGGGCAACTGGTCGCTGGGGGATTACTTCAAGCGCGACGCGATTGCCTGGAGCTGGGAATTTTTAACGGGAAGTAAGTGGCTAACACTGCCTCCCAACCGGTTAGCGGTGAGCATTTTTGCCGGCGACCAGGACGCCCCGCGCGATGATGCGTCACGGAAAATCTGGCAAGAACTCGGCGTGCCAGCCGCGCGCATTGCCGCCTTGCCCAAAGCCGACAATTGGTGGGGGCCAGCCGGCCAAACCGGTCCCTGCGGACCGGACACCGAGATATTTTATTGGGTGGACCGTAAGCCACCGCCGGTTCGTTTTGATCCGCGCGATCCCCGCTGGGTTGAAATTTGGAATGACGTTTTTATGGAATACCGGAAAACGGAAACTGGCGGCTTCGAACCGTTAGCGCAAAAAAACGTTGACACCGGCATGGGGGTGGAGCGAACCGTGGCCGCGCTCAACGGGTACGCGACCGTCTACGAAACGGACACGTTCGCCTCGGCCCGGGCGAAAATCCAGCGCGCGGCCACCCGGCAGGACGTTCGGGCCGAGCGGATTATCGCCGACCACCTGCGGGCGGCGACGATCCTGTTGGCTGATCCCGCTGGACTGGTGCCCTCCAACACCGAGCGCGGCTATGTGGTGCGGCGTTTGATTCGCCGCGCCATCCGTTTCGCGCAACAGATTGGTCTCCCATCATCGCTCGCGCGTGATCTCATGGACGGCTTTATCCAACCGTACGCGGTGCGCTACCCGTGGGTGGGGGAAAATGTGGCCCGCGTTCACGAGCAGTTTCGCCTTGAAGCCGAGCGGTTTGCCGCGACGATTTCCGCCGGCATGAAGGTACTTGAGCGGCGAATGAAAATATCCTCGAGAGACCGGCGGTTATCCGGCAAGGAGGCGTTTGATTTGTTGCAAACGTACGGATTTCCGCTGGAGTTGACACAAGACGTTGCACGCGAGCAGGGGTGGAACGTGGATACGGAGGGCTTTACCCGGGCCTTTGTTCGCCACCAGGAACTTAGCCGAACCGCAACCGCCGGTCGTTTCCGTTCCGGGTTGGCGGACACCTCGGCCGCCTCCACGCGGCTGCACACGGCCACCCATTTGCTCCACGCCGCGCTGCGGCACGTGCTTGGTTCGCACGTGCGGCAAAAGGGGAGTAACATCACGCCCGAACGCCTGCGGTTTGATTTTTCCCACGGGAGCAAAGTCTCCGCCGCCCAGCTCAAGGAAATTGAGGCGTTAGTTAATCGTCAGATTCAGCGGGCGCTCGTGGTGAAGCGCGAGGAAATGAGTCCGGGTGAAGCGAAACGCCGCGGGGCCCTGGGATTCTTTGGCCACAAGTACGCCGAGCGAATTTCCGTGTATTCGGTCGGCGACTTCAGCCAAGAAATTTGCACCGGCCCGCACGTCGAAAACACCAGAGAACTGGGGTCATTTCATATTCTCAAGGAAGAACCCTGTGGCGCCGGCGTGCGGAGGATCAAGGCGGTGGTTGAACCACCTGCCGGGTCTGCCACCGGATCAACCGATATGGCGTAACCACTGTGCCATCGGGTTGCGACCGCACCCTCGGGAGGCGATTTTTTAGGGTAAAAATCGGACGGTAGCATTTCGGACCTTATCCAGTGAGCATGACGTTCAAACCAGTGGTTATGTTCTTGCGGCCGGACTGGCGTAAAATCGCCATCCTGGCCGGTTTTGTGCTGGTGGCCTCTGCGGCTTCCATCCAATCGTGGGGGTTTGCAAAGATTGTGGAGTGGCGAAACCTTGGCTGTACGATGTGATCGCGGTGTTCCCATTCTGGCCCCTGTGGATGTATACACAAGTACCACTGTTTGCCTTGGTCAGTCTGGCGGCACTCATCGTTGGCGAGCCGCCAGAACCACCACCAGTGCATCTTGTGTCGTCCATCGTCTGGCTCATTATCCAAGGCGTCTACTACTATTTGATCGCCTGCATCGTCGGTACCCTCTGGCAACGGTTTATCGGTGGGCAGCGGAACTGGCTCGTCAATGTGCTGGGATTGATCGTGGTATCATTCCTGGGGTTGCAGCTCTTGGGTTATTTTGTTGCCCTCGTCATCGCACCGCTGGGAACAACTCTTGGCCACCATTTCGCCGCGGTTCTGTTTCTCGCCATCACCAATATTCTGATTACTGCTGGTGGGATTGGACTGATCGTCGTTCTCCTCCGCCGGAGGCCAAAGTCACGCCAGCCAGAATGCCACGACAGCGGTCGCCAGCACCCGCCACGATGACACTATCAACCGTAACCGCTGAAAGCTGGAAGGGCTGGGGCATTCGAACAACGTGCGGTCGCGGAGGGTCGCAAAAGTACCCTCGATCATCATACCTTAAAATTATACGATCGTATGAAATTAAGGTTAGAACGGTGTCAGGAACCGCTTGATGTGAAATGTACCCTGGGGCAAAAAATGCCCCTCTCTGCCGAGTAAATATCATCAGAGAGGGGAGGCTTCTTTTGGAGTTAGTTCGATGGTGGCGACCG
>CAYJVS010000019.1:0-1722 GCA_964373635.1 uncultured Gammaproteobacteria bacterium | reverse complement strand
CACCGTTTCCGCACGACATGCTGGCAACACTAAAGGAGAAGTCAAAGGATTTACAACTACCACTTCGCGTGCTAAATGATGAGCAGGCAGTGTTTGTGAAAGACGGAGAAACTCAGCTCGTTGGAGGAGGCGATGAGATAACACTGTAAGGTGGCAAACCAACGACGAATAAAATTTACATCACTTAACAGCGTGTATGCGGTTCCGCTCCTCGTACCTCGTCGCTCCACCCATATTTTCCTTCGCTCTGCTACGGAAAACATCGCATACACGCAAACGTTAGCTGAAATTGAATGTAATTTTTCATTTTTCTTAAAAGGTATTTGGGACAATTTTATTCTTGAAGTAAACCGAACATTCTTTCTGTAAACAAAAAACGGCTCCTAATTGGAGCGTTTCATAATTCGCCACTTCTCCTTAACACCAAAGGTTGATGTGAAAAAGAAGGGGGGCGTGGCTCTTGTAGAACCAACGCCCCGAGTGAGTCGTTGTCGTCCTTACGGACGACGCATCATCACACCCCTAGCACGACTTGAAGACGAAGAAGGGCTCCTGGTAACCGTCCATGTCGCGTCCAGCGTAGTGCACGAGCTCGAACTGTGCCTCGAGCCACGACCGCAGGACGCTCACAGGATCGTTCCTCTTGAGAGGGTTGATGATCATGTTCGCACCGATGACGTCACCGTCGAAGGTGGCGACGAAGGTATGCCAGCACGGATTCTGTACGCGGGGCCGCATGAAGTAGATCACTGGGATGGAGCCTGCATAGGCAATGAATGCATAGTCTCCGTCGCGGAGGTCGCCCTTGATCTCATTGAAGCTGGGGTGCTTGCGTGGGTCGCCTAGGGAAGCAAGAGCTGCGCGTTCGGGGTTCACCGGCTCGCCGATCGATTCAAGGTAGGTGTTGAAATCTTCTTGCATTTTGGTCTCTCCTTTCCCTTTCGGGGTGTGATGATGCTGCCAACGAACACCTGTTCTGGGTTCGCCGACAACACCGGGTTGCGGTCTAACCACTAGATACAGGATTATACATCATATCACATCTGGTGAAAAAAAGTCAAGAGCCGCGCCCCTTTGCCACTAAATTAAGGCAAATTGCTAACGATGACGAATAAAATTGTCCCAAATAATTGTCTGATTTTTGGAAAAATGAAAAACTACATTCAACTCAAGCCACGCTGCGCTCTCGGTCGCTTTGCTCCCTCGGGTCAGCTAACACCGCACATCTGGTCAGGGAAAACGGTGTCAGGTAAGGGAAAACGGTGTCGGGAAAACGGTGTCAGGTACCCTTTTCCTCATACCGTGCGCGCCCGCGAGGAAGTGATCGGCAAAAGAAATTGCTCAACCCATGGACGGTTGAGGAACCGAGAGATTACGTCCCAGGGTCAACCAATCGGTGCCCAAGGAAGAAATTCTAAACCTTCGGTACGCCATCAAGAGGAGCCGGCCCTATGGGTCACAGCCTGGTGGGTAAAAACCACCGTCAAGTGGTTTGGCTTTGAGAGCGTGATGCGCAACCCGTGGCGGCCAAAGAAGGGTACCTGACACCGTTTTCGAAAGAAGGCTGACACCGTTTTCGCACCGTTTTCGCACCGTTTTCGCTGACACCGTTTTCGTGAGCGACCGTTTCCTGACACCGTTTTCGACCGTTTCGTTTTTCTCTGACACCGTTTTCTGCCATATGAGCTTGAGGATAAGGAATTAGCCGTTTTCTTCCTTAAA